>JAKSTH010000078.1 GCA_024402655.1 Treponema sp.
ATGCGAATTCAGGGCAGAGAAATTGCCTTTAAAACAGGTAAGCCTGCTGGACTTTTTGCACTTTGCTGGCGACGTATCCGCGACGGAATTTTTTCTGCGGAGGATGAAGCAGCTTTTCGTGCCGAAGATGAATGGTTCCGTGCAAATCTGCCAGTTCCACCTTTTTACGAAGATGACTTTAAAGGCGAAGTTATACCAATCACCTGGTTTAAAGTTGACTGTCCAAAAGAAATGAAAGAACACACTGCCGTGATTACCGGACTTCTGGATAAATATAACGTGCACTATGATATTGTTTACTCTGACTATGTTGGCCGCATTATTTATGAAGATGATTTTCAGATTGGAACAGTTGATTCTGAAATTACAATCCGTCAGATTACAAAAGACGAATTACCTTTGGTTCTGGATTTGATTCACAAAAGTTTTGCCACTGTGGCAGTAAATATGGGCTTTACAAAAGAAAACTGTCCGGGTCACACAAGTTTTATGCCAATGGAAAAACTTCAGAATTATTATGACTGGGGTTTCTTGATGTATGGTCTTTTTGAAGACGACAAAATGGTGGGCTACGTTTCACTGGCTAAGCAGCCTGAAGGACATTATGATTTGAACAATCTTGCAGTTCTGCCGGAAAACCGTCACTGCGCTTATGGTGGCCGTCTTGTAGATTTTTGTAAACAGAAGGTAAAAGAACTTGGTGCAGACAAAATCCGTATTGGAATAATAGAAGAAAGCTGGATTATCAAAAACTTTTACGAATACCACGGCTTTGTTCATACCGGAACAGAAAAATATGATCACCTGCCATTTACTGTTGGCAGAATGGAATGGACAGTAAAGGAAAATCCAGATTTTTAGTTTTTGATTTTGGAGGAACTATGTCCGATAAAATCCGTAAACACATTATATTTTCAGGTCGCGTTCAGGGTGTGGGATTCAGATGGCACTCGAAAAGTTTTGCAAACTCAGTAGGACTTACAGGTTGGGTTCAGAATCTTGAAGATGGGACTGTAGAAATGGAAGTTCAGGGGACTGAAGAAAAAATCGACAAGCTTATTTCATATCTGGAAGGCCGAAATTATGTAATGATTGAAAATATGAAGTGCAGTATAATCCCTGTGGAAGCAAGTGAATGGGAATTTCACGAAAGGGGATGGTAGTAAAGATTATTATATAATTAATAATTGAATTTAGACTAAAAACATAAGAGGTCATATTTGAAAATATATATAGATTTTGACGATGTAATTTGCGAAACTGCCAGTTATTTTACAATAATTGCAAAGCAGTTGTTTGGAATTGATGTGCCTTATGAGCAGATAAAATATTTTAATCTGCAGAAAGCCTTTAATCTTACAGATTCACAGTACGAAGAATTAATGGCAGCCGGACATAAACCCGAAACTCTGCTTGCGTATAAAGAAACACCAGGTGCTTCTAAAATCATTAACAAATGGATAAAAGAAGGTCACGAAGTTTCTATAATTACCGGTCGTCCTTTTAGTGCTTATGAACCTTCCAGAAAGTGGCTTGATAATCATAATCTTTGCGATGTGCCTCTTTTTTGTGTTGATAAATATGGAAGAGAAAAGTTTTATCAGAATTGTTCGTACAGCTTAAGTCTTAATGATTTTTACAATATGACTTTTGATTTTGCAGTAGAAGATTCCCCTATGGCTTTTGAACATCTGCTTCATTTTAAAAATTGTAAAGTGGCGGTTTTTAGTCGACCTTGGAATGAAAATGCACAAATGCCAAATGAAAACTTTACAAGAGGCAAGGACTGGAATGAAATTGACAGTTTGCTGGGCTTATGAACTGTAATATAGATTTAACCTAAATGGGAACCATGGAGTTTTTATGATTCAGGATATTTTACCTTATAAATTAAATAATCAGTTTGTGCAGAATGTTTTACCTTGTGAAAATGATAAAGTGATGATTTTTTCTAAAGGGCAGGTTATGGCTTGTCTTGAAAAAGGCAGTGTAACTTTCCCAACTGTAAAAGCTTCATCGGAACATGGCATAAGTACTGAAAATCTGATTTATCTTTTTTCTATAAGTAATGAAGAAGGAATCAGGGAATCTTATTTTTTGTATGAAAAAACAGATGTTCAAATTCCGGGATTTGAATTTACAGAAGTACGCCAGATTCGGGACACAGAAATGGATTTTATGTACAAAGTTATGGCTATGATGACAGCAAAGCATCTTGCGGACTGGTACCGTGACACAAAATTCTGCGGCCGTTGCGGATGTAAAACAGTTCATTCAAAAACTGAACGTGCAATGGTTTGTACCGATGAAAAATGTGGTTATACAATGTACCCTAGAATCATGCCGGCAGTAATTGTTGGGGTTATAAACGGGGATAAACTTCTTCTTACAAAATATCGCAACGGTTATGCCAATAATGCACTTGTTGCAGGTTTTACAGAAATTGGCGAAACTCTGGAAGAAACCGTTGCTCGTGAAGTAATGGAAGAAACTGGCTTAAAAGTAAAAAATATCCGCTACTATAAATCACAGCCATGGGGCCTTGCAAATGACATTCTTACTGGTTTTTATTGCGATGTAGATGGAGACACTACAATCCGTATGGATGAAAATGAGCTGAAAGAAGCTGCTTTTGTAAAGAGGGAGGATATAATTCTTCAGCCAACAAAAGTGAGCCTTACAAATGAAATGATGATGCGTTTTAAAGATGGGAGTATAACTTAATATAGATACAATGCATGTTATGTATTATAATAAAATGTTGTTTTTTTATAAGGATACAAAACATGGAAAAAAAGAAGAGAGTTAAATTTTCAATTGGATTTAAGCTTGTCTTAATCATTTCGATTCTTGTTATTTTGTCTTTAGGCTCGCTTACTTACATGGTAAGTACTGTAGTAGGACAGTCAATCAGTACAAATACAGAAGATTCGAATCTGACACTTGCAAATCAGGGGGCAGCCAGTATTAAGAATGAATTAACATCAATTCGTTCAAACGTATTTCTTATGCTGGATATGCTTGAAGCTGCCGCAGGTACTTCCGGAGTACTTTCCAGACAGACTTCTGCCTACTTTTTTGAAAGAAATCCAACTATTGCCGCAGTTGTAATTCCTGGAGACAAGGAACTTATAAACGAACGTTTTTTCCTTTCAAATGAAATTGAAACTTCTTATGTAGCGCAGTTTGTAGAACAGAATTCTGAAAAGATTGACAGTACAGAAAAAGGAGAATCTTTTGCAGTAAACGCTGCTTCAATTTTTAATCTTCCAATTCTGGTATTTATGTTTCCATGGCAGGAAGGTGGTTCGGACCAGGCAGTTTTAATCTTTTTCACAAGTGATTCTTTAAGTAATGCTCTTGGTTCAAGTCGCACAAATACCAGCTGTCTTGTAAACTTTGAAGGTGATGTTCTTGTTCACCCGGATTTTGAACTTGTAAAATCTGGCATGAATCTTTCTAAGTCTCCGCTTATTGACTTTATGAAAAAAACAGAGCAGGAAAGCGGTCAGAAACTTTACACAGATGTAGATGGTATTGAATATTACGGGGCATTTGAAAGAATCCCAATTGCAGATGTAAGTGTTCTTACTACAATTCAAAAAGAAGTTGCTCTTGGAGATTTAAGAAAACAGACTACAACAAATATTTATGTAACTCTTGCAGTTTTATTTTTAGCTGTACTTTTTATTTTCTGCTATTCAAAAACAATCAGCCATCCTCTTAAAAAACTTACTTTTGTTGCAGATGAAATTAAAAAAGGTAACTTTAGTCTGGACGTTTTTGAAGATCTTAAAACAAAGCGTTCCGATGAAATTGGTATTTTGAATCAGAGTACAAAAGATGAAGGAAAGATTCTTAATACAGTTGCTATGCTTACAAATAAGCACGTTGTAAAAATGCTTATTGACGGCGTTGATTTTGACCCTCATTTAAAAGATGCCACCATGTTCTTTAGCGATATTCGTGGTTTTACAGCAATTTCTGATGGTTTTAATAAGCGTTTTGGTGCAGAATCTGCCAGTCAGATTATCGCCTTTCTTGACGATTACATGGACCGCATGAGTAAATGTGTAAATCTTTCCGGCGGTTTTGTAGATAAGTTCGAAGGTGATGCTGTAATGGCTCATTGGGGTGCTTTCCGCAGTGATAATCTGGATTTTGAAAAACTTGATGTAAATACCGAAGAATATAAGGAAAAATTTGCTGAACATCAGAGTCATGTAAAAGAAGATGCTGTAAATGCAATCCGCGGTACAATTGCAATGCGTTATGCCCTTATGCTTTACAACAAACAGGCAGAACAGTTTACAAAAGAACATGAAGGTGAAGCAAATGCTCCTTACAAACCTCACATTAGAATTGGTTGTGGTTTGAACAGTGGTCGTGTAACAGCCGGATTTATGGGTTCAAAAGAAAAAATGGAATTTACTGTAATTGGTGATGCGGTAAACCTTGCAAGCCGAACAGAAAGTTCAAATAAACCTTGTGGAACAGACATTCTTATTACAGAAGACACATATAATATTCTTAAAGATGACTTTATCAGATGCGAAAGCAATAACTTTTCAATTAAGCAGGAAAATCTGGAACGAGAAATTATTGTTGAACAGATTCCAGTTACTTTTGAAGTAAAAGGTAAAGGTAAACAGCACTTTTATGGTGTTGTAAATATGCCAAACTTTGATATTGAAAAATTCTTTAAAGCCGCAGAACCAGATTTTGTTGCAGATGAAGATTGTGTAAAAGCTGTTGGAGTAAAAGGACCAAAAACTCTTGCTCAGGTAAGAGAAATGCTTGGTATACCAACACCAGATTTTGCCGGAGTGAACTTAGATGCAGAAGAAAATAAAGTTACGATTAGTTGATGTATTATTTATTTTATTCTGTTTAGCCGGTGCCGCATTTAGCCTTTACAAATTTTTTGAAGAATTATATAGAACTCTGGAAAAACAGAATGAAGAACCAATTGGTATTATCCTCGTAAAAGAAAATATTGCCCAGCGTAAATTTGCAGAAGGAACTGTCTGGGACCGCTTAAGAACTCAGGCAGATGTTTATGAAGGAGATACTATTCATACTACAGCAAAATCTCTGGCTGCGGTTCAGATAGAAGATGAATCTTCAATTGAACTTGGTGAAAATACACTTATTCGCATTCACCTTAAAAACAAGGACGGAGAAGGTTCTGTAATTGATATGGAAAGTGGTGCTATTACCGTAAATTCATTCGGTGGCAGCATTTCAATTAAATCTGGAAACAAAGTAATTACAATTGCTCCAGATTCAACTCTTACTGCAAAAGATACTGGGGACAGAGACTTTAGTTTGTTCTTAAAGTCGGGAAATGCAACAGTTCAGACTGAAAATGGTAATAGTGACAGCAGCATTAAACTTGAAGAAGGATACGTTCTTACTTTAGATGAAAGCGGCAACACTCTGGCTTCTGTTCCACAGGAATTACTGGATGAAATAGACAGTCTTTATTCAGAAGCACCTGTTTTAATTGCTCCGGCAGTAAGTTATAGAACAAGTTACAGAACAAAGCTTCCAACAATCAGATTTATATGGTCTCAGCTGAATCTTGCAAATTCATATTTGCTTGAAATTGCAGATAATCCTCAGTTAAAAAATCCTGTGGTTTCACAGAGAGTTTTGCAGACTTCCAGAATTATTAATGAATTAAAAGAAGGTACATGGTACTGGCGGGTAACACCTCACTATCAGTTAAGAAACAAGGGATACGGAATTCCTTCAGAAGTACAGTCTTTTAAAATCAGCAAAAACAATGTTCTGGAAAAACCAGTTCTTCTTTCTCCTGCTCAAAACGGAATTGTAAGTACAAAGATTCCTGTAGACGGAGGAGGAACAATATTTAAAAAAATAGTTCTTTCATGGAAGGAAAATCCTGAAGCAGTTCGCTACGAAGTAAATATGTGGGCTGAAGATTCTTCTGCTGTTACAAAAATTGCAGATTCTACCATGAAAAACTTTTATGAAATAAATACAGAAAAGGTAGATATTGCTAATGGACGCTGGTTCTGGGCGGTTTCCCTTTTTGACTCAGAAGGCAACAAAACAGACTCAGAAACTCGTAGTTTTATTGCAATTGATGATAAAGTAGAACAAAGAACAATTTATCCTCCAGATGGATTCAGACTTTCAGAAGGTAGAACTGCAAATATCCGTTATTCATGGAAAAACAATCTTCCTGCAGATACTGTTTTTGAACTTGCAAGAGATCCAGGTTTTAAACAGATAATAGTTAGTACAACAACAAACACAAACTCTATGGAAGGCCGTTCTTTACCACAAGGAACTTATTATTGGCGTATTAAAGCCGATTTGGCAGATATTGAATTAAAAACATCTCCAAAAACTCTTATTGTAGAACCTCCAATGCAGGCACCTGTTATTAGAAAACCTGTTAATGGTTCTGTAGCGGTTGTTCGTCCAGATAAGCCTTATGATATAAAATGGAGTGCTGTAGAAGGGGCCGATTACTATCAGATAAAAATCTTTAATCCTTCAAATCCTGATAAGATTTTATTCCAGAAAAACTTTATTGAAAGCACAACATACAAAATGAATTTTGTAAACTGGGCAGAACGTAATTATGGTATTTCGCTGCAGGCATTTAGAGATGAAACTCCACTTGCTTCCAGAGCTACATCATATTTGGGAAATTACAATTTCCGTATTGTTCAGATTAAGCCAATAGAATTGCTGGGCCCAAATGATGATATTGTAATTGATGGTGCAGATGCAGTAAAAACACCAGGAACTTTTGAATGGAATTATGTTGGAACTCCATATAAGAGTGCTATTGTTATTTATAAAGGGGAGCCTGTCCCAGAAAATGAATTCTTAAGAATTGAAAATCCTGCAAGAAATCAGAAAATGCCGGTTCTTTATGAAGGTTCTTACACATGGACTGTGGACGGTACAACAGAAGATGATTACGATATTTCTGCCGGAAAATACCGCAGTTTTAGAGTAACTGCTATTGAAAAAATGCCTGCATCAGATCTTGTTGAACCTAAAAATAGACGCAGTTTTGATAAAGAATTCTTTAGAACAAATAAAACAATTCATTTTGAATGGAAGTCTGTATCTAAAGCAGATCGCTATGTATTCAGATTATATTCTCCAGACAAAAAACTTGTAGAAGAACAGATTCTTCCAAAGAATACAACCCGCTGGGATCTTACAGATTTTTCTAAGCTTGAAGTTGGAACCTTTACTTGGAGTGTAGAAGCACAGTCTATGTGGGGCGATGTTGTGTTCCAAAATGGAATTGAATCAAAACAGACTTTTAGAGTTTCATTACCTGAATTGAAAACACCAAAAACAACAGATGATGGAGTTCGCTATGGAAGATAAAAAGTTTTTCAGAATAAAAAATCTGTTGGTTTTGTGTGCTGTATTTTTAGCTGTTATTTCCGGCACTTCACAATTGCATGCTCAGAATTCCGGAACTACAGCTTATTATGTTACAGAAGATGAAAAGGGAAATCAGACAGTAATTCAGCAGTTTTCCTGGGAAAAAGATAATGATGTTTTACGCTATGAGTTTATTCTTGAACAGAAAGATAAAAAAGGTAACTTTAAAGAAATAGTTCATGAAGAAACTGAAAAAAATCTTATAGAAACTTCCCTGCAGGCTGGTGAATACAGATACAAAATTATGGCCTTCAATTTTTTAAACCGGCTGGAAGTAGAAACAAAATGGATTTATATAGAAATTATTAAGGCATATCAGCCAAAAATTTCGGATGTAAGTCCTAGTACCATCTACATGGAAGAAGAACAGGATGGATATTTTATTATTGAAGGAAGTGAACTTAGTTCTGATACAACTTTTTCACTTTCTACAAGCCATAAAAATGAAGATGGTAAATTAAAGGCAGAAATTGTAGAAACCCAGAAAAACAATAAAAAGGTAAAAATCTTTTTTGATCCAGAAGATTTAGATAGAGGCGACTATTCTCTTATAGCTACAAATCCAGGTGGATTACGTTATTTTTATGATTCAGTAAATATTAAATGGAAGAAACCTACAGATTTTGATGTAAGTGCTGGTTATGCTCCTGTTTTTGAACTTTATGACGGAACAATAAAAGAATATTTTGGTTCTCATGCCATGCCAGTTGCTCTTAATTTACGGTTGACCTTTATTCCAATTAAAAACAAAAGAGACTCTTTTGGTGCAGCTCTTTCTTTTACCGGTGCATATATTTGGGAAAATACCCAAGGATATTTTGTTTATTCATTACCGGTAATTGCAAATCTGCAGGTGGTTTATCAAAAGTATTTATACAAAAGACAGATAATGCTGGATTTACATGCCGGTGTAGGATTAACTGCATTTATGGGCACAAAATTTAAGTTTGCACTTGATGTTGTTTCTCAAACTTTTAATGGGGCTTATATAAATGCCAATGCAGGTGCCTGCATGCAGTTTTATTTTTCTAAACGTTCTTATGTGGAAGCTGGAATAGACTATCAGCATAGTTTTATACCTGGAATGCCTTTTGGTACCCTGCAACCTTCACTTTCGGTAGGATATCAGTTCTAAGAAAAACTGAAGATTTTTAAGTACAATTTAAATCTGGTCAACCTGACTAAATTAATTGACAAGTAATTTACTATACATTATACTAGAGTTAGTCAAGCTGACTAAGTTTAGTATTGTGAGGTGAATTATGTGCCAGATGAATGTACTTGAAGCAAAGACAAATTTTTCAAAACTTTTGATGCTTCTTGAAAACAAAGAAGAAGAAGAGGTCATTATTTGTAAGAATAATAAACCTATAGCAAGAATGACTTTGATTCCTCAGGTTGACCGCAAAAAGGCTTTTGGTATTGCCGCAGGGAAATATGTTATTCCAGACGATTTTGATGATGAAGATCCTATAATAAACGCTATGTTTTATGGCGGGGAGGATTTTTAGTATGAATCTTTTAGTCGATACTCATATTATTCTGTGGTATTTTTTTGAACCAGAAAAAATTTCACCAAAAGTAAAAAATATTCTTACAGATGCTAATAACACAATTTACTACAGTATCATTTCCATGTGGGAAGTTGCAATAAAACATAAAATTGGAAAATTAGGGCCTTCCGGAACAGAATTCATGCACTACTGTGAGCAGTCAGGATTCAAAAAACTTGCTTTTGATGAGCGCCATGTGGTAGTATTGGAATCTCTGGAGAAAAAGCCAGATACACCGCCTCATAATGACCCTTTTGATCATGGACTTCTTGCCCAGGCAAAATCGGATTGTATGATGCTTTTAAGTCATGACCAGAAGTTTGCCTATTATGATGAGCCTTACATCACATTAGTGTAATATAGTTTTCTTTAATTTAAGCTTACTTTTAATTTTTTATGAACTGTCTCTCAATTGAATTTTATTAAAAAATTCTATAGAATATTTTCCAAAAATATTTTTTACAAAAAAATAGGAGGAATATATGAATATTTTTCGTGGTGCTTTTACAGCTTTAATTACACCTATGAATTCTGATGGTTCAGTTGATTTTGAGGGATTCCGAAAAAATGTCAAACATCAGCTTGCTGAAGGCATTGATGGTCTTGTTCCTCTTGGAACCACTGCTGAAACACCTACTTTGGATGAGCGCCCTGGTGAAGAAGAAGACAAGATTATTCAGATTGTAATGGAAGAGGTTCGTGCATTTGAAAAATCTACTGGTAAAAAAATTCCAGTAATTCTTGGTGCTGGTTCTAACAATACAAAAGATGCAGTTGCATACGTTGAAAGAGCAAAGAAAGTTGGTGCAGATGCCGCATTGGTAGTAACACCTTACTATAACAAGCCTTCAAAAGAAGGTATCTATCAGCATTTTGCTGCAGTTGCAAAAGTTGGTATTCCAATCATCGTTTATAACATTGCTGGTCGTACAGGATTGAATATTCCAACTGATTTGTTGGCTCGCATTGCTGAACTTCCAAATATTGCCGGAGTAAAAGAAGCTTCTGGTTCAGTTGCTCAGATGATGGAAGTAATTGGTCAGATTAAAAATAAAAAACCTGATTTCGCAGTTCTTTCTGGTGATGATGGTTTGACACTTCCTTTAATGGCTGCTGGTGGAGACGGAATTATTTCTGTTGCATCAAACATGATTCCAAAATTGATGCACGAATTGGCTCAGGCTTGTTTGGACAGCGATTATGCAAAAGCTCGCGAAATCCACTACCGCTTGGCTCCATTCTTCAAAGCAGAATTCTGCGACGGAAACCCAAGTTCAATTAAATATGCAATGAACTTTAAGGGAATGCCAGCCGGTGCTTTAAGATTGCCATTAGTAGAAGTTACAGACGCTGCTAAAAAGACAATCGAAGCTGCAATTAAGGAATGTAATCTCTAAATGATTGATTTACACTGTCACTTGGACGGAAGTATCACTCTGGATATCGCTAAAAAGCTTGGTGAACTTCAGAATATTGAACTGCCGGCTAAAAGTGATGAAGCATTGCTTAAAAAACTTTCGGTTCCTGAAGATTGTGAAAGCTTAAATGATTTTTTACAGTGTTTTGGACTTCCTTTGCGGCTTCTTCAGACAAAAGAAGGAATTGCTGAGGCTGTTCGATTAGTTCAGGAAAATTGTAAATCACAAGGGCTTATGTATCTTGAAATCCGTTTTGCACCTCAGTTGCATCAGATTCAGGGATTAACACAGGAAGAAGTGATTCTTTCTGCTTTGGAAGGACTTAAACAAAGTGATTTACACACAAATTTAATTTTGTGTCTTATGCGCAGTGATCACAATCAGGATGAAAATCTTAAAACTGTAAAACTGGCAAAAAAATATTTAGTAAAAGATGAAGGCGTTGTTGCTATAGATTTAGCCGGCGCTGAAGGTCTTTTTAAGACTGCAGATTTTGAAAAAGAGTTTGCTCTTGCTTCTGAGCTTGGAGTTCCTTTTACAATTCATGCAGGCGAAGCTGATGGTGCAGA
>JAKSTH010000079.1 GCA_024402655.1 Treponema sp.
GCTTCATCAACCTTACAAAAGAACAGCAGGACGACGTAATCGCTCGTACTTGTCATGCTGCTTTGTAATTATTACTAAAGTAAGCTGATATAAGGCCTTCCTATAAAAAGGGAGGCCTTTTTTATTTTTGGAAGCAAATATATATGGTATACTTAATTTTAGGAGAATTACATGAAATTATTATTCAAACAAAAATTTTTTTCCTGGTTTGACAGTTACAATATTTTTGATGAATCTGGAAATACAGTTTATACAGTAAAAGGTCAGCTTTCCTGGGGACATTGCTTTAAAATTTTCGATAAAAATCATGAAGAAGTAGGCAAGATAAAAGAACGGATAATCACTTTGCTGCCAAAATTTGAAATTTATATGAATGGAGATTATATTGGTTCAATTCGAAAAAGACTTTCCCTTTTTATTCCACGCTACGAAATTGATTTTATGGACTGGGATGTTTCTGGTGGAATTTTAGAATGGAATTACAGTATTTATGATAGAAATCATAATACAGTAGCAGATATTTCAAAAAAACTTCTTAATTTTACAGACACTTATGAAATTGATGTGAAGGATGAAAAGAATGCACTTTCTGCATTAATGTTTGTTCTTGCCATTGATGCAGAAAAGTGTTCAAGAAACTAAATTAGAAGAAAACGCCTTTAATAAATATTTCCAGGCCAATAATTATAAGAATAATGCCACCAAAAATTGTAGCCTTATCTGAAAGTTTTGTTCCAACTTTTTTTCCAAGTTTAAGTCCTGCAAGACAAATTATAAGAGTTACAACAGCAATTATAAGTGAAGAAATAAATGCCATAAGAGCATTATATTCTGCAGTAGAAAAACCTACAGATAAAGCGTCTATGGAAGTTGCAATTCCCTGAAGCAATAAAACAGAAAGACTTAAAGGTTTGCTGTTTTCTTCTTCATCATCTTTTTTAATGCCTTCAATAATCATTGAAATACCTATGTAGCATAAAAGTGCAAGGGCAATCCATGGAATAAAAGGCTGGAATTTTTCAAAAATATTAATGATTGTGTGAATACAAACCCAGCCAATCATAGGCATTAAGAATTGGAAAAAAGCATATATGCCGGCAATAAAAAAAGTTCTACCGGTTTTCATTTGTGGTTCTTTTAAGCCGTTTGCAATGGAAACTGAAAAAGCATCCATAGCTAAGCCTACACCAAGACCAATACTGTTTAATAAAAATAAAATGGAAAATTGCATAGTCTAAATATTATACGGCAAAATCCTGAATTATCAAGTAAAAATTTTATAAATAATTGAATAGTATTTTTCAAAGTTATATAATCAGAACCATTATGTTATTAGCAAAGATTTTAGCAGTTGCAATTTTCGTTGTAATGTTTGTTATGATCATTCTTGAAATCTTCGAACGACATCACATAACATTGGTATGCGGCTTATTGACCTTGCTTTTGGTATTTGGTCTTGGAATGCATAGTATGCAGGCTGCATTGGAAACTCTGAATGTTCGTAATATTTTTACATTAGGGTTTTGGTATTCGGCAGGAGAAGCTCATGAATCTTCTTCTGGTATTAACTGGGCAACAATCATCTTTATTTTAGGTATGATGATTATGGTAGAAGGCATGGCCAGAGTCGGTTTCTTCCGCTGGCTTTGTATGCGCCTTGCAAAAATGGTTCATTACAAGGTACTGCCAATTTTCGTTACTTTTATGATTATGTCTGGCGTACTTGCAATGTTCATTGACAGTATTACTGTTATTTTGTTCCTTGCTACTGTAACAATAGAACTTTCTCAGTTATTAAAGTTTAATCCGCTTCCTATGATTCTTTCGGAAATCTTTTGTGCCAACTTAGGCGGTTCTGCTACAATGTGTGGTGACCCTCCAAACATTATTATTGGTACTTCTTTTGGATACTCTTTTGCTGACTTTATTATGAATACTGGTGCAATTGCCGGTGTCTGTATGATTTTTACAGTTCTCTTCTTTTTCTTTGCATATAAAAAAGACTTAAAGGGTGATGAATCTATAGATGTTTCAACATTCCCAACTCCAGAATCTGCTATTACAGATAAAAAAGGTTTTATTGCCAGTAGTTTTATTTTCGGTTGTGCAGTAGTACTTCTTGTAACACATGCTATGACAGGCCTTACAGTTGCTACAATTGGTGTATTTATTTCTATAATTACATTACTTGCAGCTCCAAAACACATTCCAGAAATAATGAAGAAAGTTGATTATAAAACAATTTTGTTCTTCCTTGGGTTGTTTGTTGTAGTTGGTGGTCTTGAGCAGACTGGAATTCTGGAAATTGTTGCAGGATTTATTGGAAAAATCTCTGGAGGCAATGTATACTTAATGATAGCAATTATTATCTGGGTATCTGCAATTGCCAGTGCATTTATTGATAATATTCCATTTGCAGCAACAATGATTCCTGTAATTCAATCACTTGCAGCTACAACTGGTGTAAGTCTTACTACTATGACATGGGCTCTTTCTATGGGAACTGATATTGGTGGTAGTGCAACTCCAATTGGGGCGAGTGCAAATGTTGTAGGTACTTCTGTTGCAGGTAAAGCCGGTTACCCTGTAGGTTGGGGTAAATACTGTGCAAAAGCAGTTCCAGCAACAATAATTGTTATGATTATTTCAACATTATTTATTTTTGTTAGATACTTATAGAGGATTAAATGGACAAACAGCTTATTATTTCAATTGGTCGTCAGTATGGAAGTGCTGGTCATGAAATTGGAAGACTTCTTGCGGCAAAATTAGATATTCCTGTTTATGACAGAAATCTTTTTGACGAAATTGGAAAAATTAAAAATATAGATACAAATGATCTGGTAAAATATGATGAAGTTCCTCGAAAGAAATTTTTCAGCCGTAAGGTTAGAGGATATTCAAATTCTCCAGAAGAAAATGTTGCAGAATTACAGTTTGCTCTTTTAAAATCTAAATGGGCAGATGGTGATTCATTTGTTGTAATTGGTCGCTGTGCAGATGAATTGTTTCGTGGTGTAGATGGTTTTGTTTCTATTTTCATAACAGGTGATATGGATGTAAAAGTAGCTCGGGTTATGGAAAAACGAAATATGGACAAAAAGAAAGCTATGGCTGCAATTGAACGTCATGACAGAAAAAGAAAACAATATCACGATTATTTCTCGAAGACTGGTAATTGGGGAGATTGTAATAATTATGATATTTGTGTTAATTCTTCTAGACTTGGTATTGAAGGCACAGTAAATTTCCTTTATGAGTATGTATGTAAAATCCTCAACAGAGTATAAAAGACAACACAAAGCAGATTATGGTCGTGAAAAGATTGAAATTCTTTATCAGGACCAGTGGCTTGTTGTTATAAATAAACCAACAGGACTTTTGTCGGTTCCTTATCCTGGTAGTAAAGTTCGCACAGCCCAGAGTGTTCTGGAAGAACTCTTGCGTCATCAGGGAACTGTAAACAATAAACATAAGCCTTATGTAGTTCATCGTCTGGACAGAGATACCAGTGGTGTTATGATGTTTGCTTTAACAGAACAGGCTCAGCAAAAAATTATGAATTCCTGGCACCAGATGGTTACAGAAAGGTTGTATCATGCTATTGGAGAATGTTCTTCTAAAGCTGCAAAGGCACAGCCACTGGCAGAAGAAGGCTGGATTACAGATTCTCTTGCTCAGAATTCTCACAATGTGGGCTTTGTTCCAAAACAAGGTGATGTCGATAAAAACGGAAAACCTTTTAAAACTGTTTCTGCCAGAACTCATTACAAAATGATAGAAAAAGGACCAACTCACATTCTTTTTGAACTTTCTTTGGACACCGGAAAGAAAAATCAGATTCGTGCTCACCTTGCAGCGCATGGTTATCCTCTTGCTGGTGATGAAGAACATCGCTCTTTCACCGACCCTTTTCATCGTTTGTGTCTTCACGCCAGAACTTTAGAATTTGACCATCCTTTTACAGGCGAACACTTAAAGTTTCAGGTTCCAGAACCAGAAGAATGGAGCTCTTATGTTAAAAAAGGAGACCTTCATCCTGAAAAAACTTTATGGCGTGCAGAAAATATAAAGGGTGAAAAAAATCACAAAAAAAATGCTGCAGATGACAGAGTTATTCTGGAAGAAAAACGATTGTCTCAAAAGCAAAAATCCCATATGAATTTTATAGAAGCTGGAAAGCGTAGACAAAGATAGGGGGTGTGTAAAATGAATGCATTTGTTCATAAATTAGAAAGCTTTGGTTGTGCAGACGGTCCTGGCAGCAGATTTATTGTTTTTTTAACAGGATGTCCTTTGCGTTGTAAATATTGCCACAATCCTGACACCTGGAAAATTACAGATGGAACTGAATATACTGTTGAACAGCTTCTTACAGAGGCAGAAACTTGCCGCGGTTATTGGGGTAAAAAAGGCGGCATTACAGTAAGTGGTGGAGAACCTTTAGTTCAAATAGATTTTCTGCTGGAATTTTTTACAGAATGCAAAAAGCGTGGAATTAATACTTGTATAGACACTTCCGGGGCTCCTTTTACAAAGGAAGGGGAGTGGTTTAAAAAGTTCCAGAAGCTTATGGAAGTAACTGACATTCTTTTAATGGATATTAAACATATTGATGAACAGCAGCATGTTGAACTTACTGGTCATACTGGTAAAAACATACGGGAAATGTTTGCATATCTTGATGAAATTAAAAAGCCAATCTGGATTCGTCATGTACTTGTTCCTGGTATTACTGATAATGATGAATATCTTACAAAAACAAGAGATTTTATCAGAACACTTCACAATGTTGAGCGTGTAGAAATTTTACCTTATCATGGTCTTGGTGTTATGAAATATAAAGAACTGGGAATTCCATATTCTCTTGATGCAGTTGAAAGTCCTACTGTGGAAAGAGTTGCAAATGCAAAGGCTATTCTTGAATGTGAAAAATACGATGCCTGGAAAAAATAAAATTCTTCCCATCTGTGCATAAAACAGGATTTATGATAAACTAAAAAATCTAGAGGAATAAAATGAAAGATATATCAGAACTTATGAATTATAGACCTTCCATTAAGGTCTTAGATGCAACTTTGCGTGATGGAGGTCTTGTTAATGACTTCTTCTTCCCAAAGGATTTTGCAAAAGCATTGTATGAAGCAAATATTAAAGCCGGTGTTGACTATATGGAATTTGGTTACCGTGCTGATAAAACAATGTTCGATGAAAGTAAGTTTGGTCCTTGTAAGTTTAGCAGCGATGATTATATCAGAAGTGTTGTAGGTGACAATAACTCAGATCTTAAAATTTCGATTATGGCAGATGTTGGTCGCTGTAATTATAAAGAAGATATTCAGGAAAAAGTAAACAGTCCTGTAGATTTAGTACGTGTTGCCTGCTATTTGCATCAGGTTCCAACTGCAATTGAAATGATTGAAGATGCTCATAAAAAAGGTTATGAAACAAGTTGTAACATTATGGCTCTTTCAACAGGTCAGGAAAATGATATTAAAGCAGCTTTAGAAATGCTTGGAAAATCGCCTGTAGATGTAATTTATATTGTAGACAGCTACGGTTCAATTTATCCAGAAGCAATGGCTCGTGTTTGTAACATGTTTGGTGAAGTTGCTTCAAAATACGGCAAAAAACTTGGTATTCATGCTCATGATAATCAGCGTCTTGCTTTTGCCAATACAATTGAATGTGTTGGTGATGGTGTAGATTTCCTCGATGCTACTTATATGGCAATGGGACGTGGAGCTGGTAACTGTGCAATGGAACTTTTACTTGGTTTCTTAAAGAATCCAAAATTCAATATTTACCCTGTAATTAAATTTATTGAAGAAAATATGATGCCATTAAAGAAGAATGGTGTTGTATGGGGTTATGATTTACAGTACTTAATGACTGGTTTGTTTAATCAGCATCCAAGAACTGCCATTGCCTTTACAAAAGAAAACCGTTCTGATTATGGTGATTTCTTTAAAGAAACAATGGGTCTCGACTAATATTATACTGGAGTTATATAAATGATTGATAAGTGGGAAATTGTAATCGGTTGTGAAATCCATACACAGCTCTTAACTAAAACAAAGGCATTCTGTGCCTGTGAAAACCGTTATGGTGGTATGCCAGACACTCGTGTTTGTCCTGTTTGTCTTGGTTTGCCAGGAGCTATGCCTCGCATTTCGAAAGGTTATGTAGAACTTGGTGCTGTAGCTGGTCATGCATTAAATTGTGATATTGCTCGTTTTACAAAATTTGACCGTAAACACTATTTCTATCCTGACCTTGCAAAAGGATATCAGATTACTCAGTATGATATTCCACTTTGTACAAATGGTCATGTTGATTTACCATTTAGAAATTTTCCAAAAGATGAACAGCCAGGCGGAACAAAATGTCGCGATAAGAACTTTATTGGCGAAAATTGTATCATCGAAGAAAATGGTGCTAAATATCGTCGTGTTAGAGTAGAACGCATTCACCTGGAAGAAGACGTAGGTAAATCTTTACACTTACAGGGTGCTCACTCTTATATCGATTATAACCGTTGTGGTACTCCACTTATTGAAATTGTAACAAAACCAGACATGACATCTCCAGAAGAAGCAGCTTTGTTTATGCAGACTGTTCAGGAAATCCTTCGTTATGTAAAAGTAACAAACGGTAACCTTGAAGAAGGAAATATGCGTTGTGATGCCAACATCAACTTAAATGTTTGGGAAGATGGAAAGCTTTATCACACACCAATTTCAGAAATTAAAAACTTAAACTCATTTAAAGCTATTAAAGATGCTTGTACTTACGAAGCACAGCGTCAGCTTAAAGAATTCCAGGAAGATCGTCAGGAATTCAATCCAGGATTCAAAGTAACAATGGGTTGGAATGAAGCTGAAGGAAAAACAGTTGTTCAGCGTACAAAGAACTCTTTTGTAGATTACCGCTTTGTTGTTGAACCAGATATTAAACCTTTCTCTGTAAGCGAAGAATTGATTGCTGCTGCTAAAGAAAAAGTTGGTGAACTTCCAGAACCAAAACGCCAGCGATATAAAAAACAGTACGGAATGACAGATTTTGATGTTGAAACAATTACATCTACAAAAGATTTGGCTATGTTCTTTGAAGATGCAGCTGTTAAATCAAAAAATCCTAAAAAGGCTGTAAACCTTATTCTTGCTGAACTTCTTGCTGTTTTAAATGAAAAGAAACAGGCAATTACAGATGTTCAAATTACACCAGCTCATATTGCGGAACTTGCAGATGCATTGGAAGATGGAAAAATTACTTCTAAGCAGGGAAAAGAAGTATTTGCAGAAATGATGGCTTCTAACAAAATGCCTTCTGTAATTATTAAAGAAAAAGGCATGGAAGTTGTAAGCGACTCTGGTGCTATCGACAAGATTGTACAGGATGTAATTGCAGCTAATCCAAAAGCTGTAGAAGATTACAAAGCTGGAAAAACAAATGTTGTAGGTTGGCTTATGGGACAGGTTATGAAAATGTCTCAGGGTAAAGCTAATCCAAAACAGGCAACAGAAATCTTAAATAAATATCTTTCACAGATGTAAGATAAATAACACTGAATAATTCAGAATGAAAATGAGCTGGCATATTTCAAAGTGCCAGCTCTTTTTTTTATGAGTGATCTTCCAGGTACTGAATAAAGTCAAATTCAGTAAGAGGTTTTGAAAAGTAGAAACCTTGAACCTGATCGCATTCAATTCCTTTTAAGAAGTCAATCTGATCTTTAGTTTCTACTCCTTCAAAAATAGTCTGTTTTTTCAGGTTCCTGCTTAATTCAACAAGAGTTTCTATAAAATTAGCAGAATCGCTGTTTATTTTACCGTCTTCTGTTGTAGAAGAAACAAGGAATGTTCTGTCAAATTTTAATACATCTACAGGTACTTGATTCAACATATTAAGTGAAGATTCTCCGCTGCCAAAATCATCCATGGCAACAGTAAAGCCATTTTCGTGAAGCAGTTGGGCAAAGGTTTTTAATGTATCACCGTTCATAAAAGAGCGTTCAAGAATTTCAATTTCTACCAGTTCAGGAGGAATATGGTACTGACTGAACAAAGACATAAAATCATGAATAAATTTTTCTGGTTTATTGTGATTTCTAGACATGTTTACAGAAATTGGAACTAAAGGTTTCTTTTCTTCCATAAGTCTGCTGATAAACTTAAAAACTTTCTGGTAAACATAAAAGTCCAGTTTTTTTATAAATCCGTTTTTTTCAAAAAGTGGAATAAAAGTGTCAGGATTTAAGATACCAAGTTTAGGACTATTCCAGCGAACAAGAGCTTCTGCACCAACAACTTTTTCTGTAAGCAGCTCAATTTTTGGCTGATAAAGAACAAAGAATTCTCCATTTTCCAAAGCTGCGTCCATGTTATCTTCAATAAAATGTTCTCTATTTACTTTTTCCAGCAAAGTAGAATTGTAAAGAGCATAATTCGAAAGAATATCATCTTTAATTGTACTTTTTGCAAAAGAAGCCTGGCCCAATAATTCCTGAACAGTTTTTACAGAACCGTCATCGTGTGGCACCATAAAGGAAATACCGAATTTTGGGAAGAAAGGAATGTCATAGCCTTTAATTGTTTCATACAGTTTTTCATAGTCGTTTTTAAATTCTGCAACACCTCTGTGAATTGCTGAAACTTTATAAAACATGTAGAAGTGATCTGCAAAACCTCTTGCCACAACGCCTTCTCTTTCTTTCATAAAATCTGTTAAAAGTCCGGCAAAATATACAATAATATTGTCTGCTTCCTGACCACCATAATTCTGGTTAATAAATTTTAATCCTCGTATATCGCAATCAACCAGCATATATTTTGTTTTAGGAGATTTTTTGATTATTTTTTCAACTTCAGTTTCAAAGCGGCTTCGAGTCATAAGATTTGTAAGAGGATCTATATCAACAACAAGAAGTCGTTCTGCCTTATATTGGTAAATTGCCATTGCACCAATTAAAATGAACATTATTATAAGCAGGATAATAACAACAATAAGAATGGCTGTAGAACGTGAATAGTCATCAGATATTTCTGTAATATTGGAATGTTTTGCTGTAAGTGTAAGAACCCAGCCTGTATTTTCAATGCGGTGATAGAATAAATCAATAAGAGACCCATCGTTTGCTTCTGAAAGGATATGACCTTCTGGTTGCTGAGCAAGAAACTTTGAAGTCAGATGTTCATATTTTGTAGATGGAGGAGTGTAGTTTTTACCAAGCATATCTTCATCTTTATGAACAATAAAATTACCGTTGCAGTCTGAAAGGGAAAGTGTACCAATATCACCAAGTTTTATGTTTTTAATAACATTTTTTAAATTTTCAATTTTTAGCGATGCACCTAAAGCCCCTGTAACTTTGCCGTTTTTATTTCTTACAGGACAGATAATGTTGAATAAATAATTATCAGAACCTCGGGCACCAATTAAATCTGTAACATAATATTCGTTTGTTTGAGCTTCTATATCTGCAAAACTGATTACATCTGCATAACTGTCTATATGATGGTCAGAAAAAACTATTGTACAATCCGGATAAATATAAAACAGATTGAAATAGTCAAAATCAAGATTTATGGATTGTTCTTTCAGATATTCAGCAGTTTCATCAATTGTATAAGAACTTAATCTTTTTTCATCTATAATATTATAGATATCAGTTTCATAATCTTTGATATAATAATTTATAGCTTGAGAAAAGCCTTCAAGAATATAATCAAAAGATTGATAATAACGGGATAAAGTTCTGGATTTGCTTTTTTTTAAGATTCCACTAATAAGTGTAACAACAAGAACAATAGTCAGTACAAAGACAAATATGAGTCTTAATGAGTTTTTTAATGTGATGGTAATATTTTTTTTATCTCTCATAACTTTTTTTTCATATAAATCATAGCATAGAATTTGCAAAAATCAAAAAAAAGTTATAAGATAGGTGAAATCCCTTAGTTGCAATTTTGTAAAACAATATTACAATTAAGGATAAGATTATGTGTGTTTAACACGTAAAAGTTTATTAAAGGAGTTTTTCGATGAAAAAAGCATTGAAAGTAGTTCTTGGTACAGCTATCGCTTTAGCTACATTAGTAAGCTGTACAAAAAAGGAAGACAAAGTTATTAACTTGTGGTCTTTCACAGATGAAGTTCCAGGTATGGTAACAGCATATAAAGCTGCTCATCCTGAGTTCGATTGGGAAGTTAATACAACTATTATCGCAACAACTGATGGTGCTTATCAGCCAGCTCTTGACCAGGCTTTGATGAATGGTGGAAAAGATGCTCCTGATATGTTCGCTGCAGAAGCAGCTTTTGTATTGAAATATACAAAAGGTGACATGCAGGAATATGCTATGCCATATGCTGATCTCGGCATTGACATCAACAAAGCAATTAAAGATGGTGATGTTGCTGGTTACACAGTTGATATCGGTACAAACACAAAAGGTCAGGTAGACGCTCTTGGTTACCAGGCAACTGGTGGTGCATTCATCTATCGTCGTTCACTTGCTAAGAAAGTTCTTGGTACAGATGATCCTGCAGCTGTAGCTGAAATCCTCGGATCTGGAACTGGTAACTGGGACAAATTCTGGGCTGCTGGTGAAAAATTCAAGGCTGCTGGTATGGCTTTGGTTTCTGGTGATGGTGATATGTGGCACGCTGTAGAAAACTCTTCTGAAAAGGGTTGGATCGTAGACGGAAAACTCTACCTCGATCCAAAACGTGAATCATTCCTCGACATCTCTAAAAAACTTACAGACGATGGTCTTTCAAACGGTACACAGGACTGGCAGGATGCTTGGTTCGCTGATATGAAAGACGAAGGTGCTAAACCATGTTTCGGTTTCTTCGGACCAGCTTGGTTGATCAACTACA
>JAKSTH010000008.1 GCA_024402655.1 Treponema sp.
TGGAATGTTCTTTTTGTTTTATTGCAAATTCCTTTAGAAGGTAAAAATTATAAACCATATTTATTGCTTCAAATTCCACTGGCATTTCTTTTGGGATATGTTACAGATTTTGCAAAATATTTAATTTCCCCACTTACAGTTCAGTCATATATTCTATGTTTGTTGCTTACAATTGTAGGAATAATTATTACTGGTTTTGGAGTATATCTTACAGTTAAAGCAAAACTTGTAATGAATGGTCCTGAAGCTTTTTTACATTCACTGGAAAAAAAGGTTCCTTTAAAATTTGGAACTCTAAAGTCTATTTTTGATGTTCTTAATGTAATTATGGCAATTGTTCTTTCACTTATTATTTTTAAGAAAGTACAGGGAGTTCGTGAAGGAACCATTTTGGCTGCTATTCTTGTTGGCTATGTTGTAAACATTTGTAATTTAATTTTTTCAAAACAAAAAGAGCAATAATACACATTAAACATTCTGCGGCACAAGTTGAATATGCAAGTCCAAATAAACCAAAAACTTTACTAAACAGCAGAATAAATGGGATTTCAAATACGGCTTTTCTTAAAATTGAAAAAATAAAGGCATATCGTCCAAGTCCAAAAGATTGAGAGATTCCAACAACTACAAAATCTACGCACATAAATGGTAAAGCAAGTCCACAGCCTTTAAGAAATTTTGAACCAATTTCTATGATTTGTTCATTATTCATAAAAAATCCTACAAGAATTCTAGAGCCTGCAAAATAAATGAATAATATTACTAAAAGACTGCTTAATGTAATCTGGAATATTTTTCGTATTGTCTGTTGTACTCTTTCATTATTTTTAGCAGCATAATTATAGCCAATTAAAGGCATAACTCCCTGACTAAATCCAAAAATAATCTGAATTGGCAGTTGATTTAATTTATTTACAATTCCTATTGAAGCAACTGCAATTGTTCCAAAACCTGCAGCAAGATTATTAAAAAGTGTCATAGAAATTACATTAAGATTATTTTGAACAACACCAGGAAAACCAACAGCAAAAATATTTTTAATAATTTCAGGTTTCAATGAAAAATTTCTTGGATTTACACTAACATAAGTTTTACCTTTCAGGCAAATAAGAAGTATTATAAAATAACCAAGCGCAAAACAGTTAGAAATAAATGTAGCTAAACCTGCTCCTGCCGCACCAAGATTTAAACCAAAAGGCAAAATAAAGAAAGGATCAAGAATAATATTTAATAAACAGCCGCTTATTGCACCAATACTTGCGTGCATTGCGCGCCCTTCTGCCCTTAAAATGAAACTGAATAAAATATTCATAATTCCAGGAACTGCACCAACACCTACAGTCCAGAAAAGATATTGTTTTGTAACATTAAAAGTTTCTGATTCAGTACCAAGAATATTAAGTATTTGTGTATTCAGTGTTAAGGTGAGTACTGAAAGCAAAATAGAAAATAATAAACCAAAGTATATACCAGTTGCAGAAGCCTGTTTTACTTTTTCATATTTTTTTTCACCAAGCATACGACTCATTAAACTGGAAGAACCAACTCCAAAAAGATTAGTAATAGCATAAAAAAGAGTCATAGCTGGTGCTACTAGAGTTACAGCAGCATTTTCAATTGGGTTATTTAATTTTCCAACAAAAAAAGTATCAGACAAATTATAAACAATTGAAACAATTGAACTTATAATCATTGGAATGGTTAAGGTAAAAATTGCCTTTGAAACAGGCATTCGTTCAAAAAGTTCTTCTTTAGAGATGGAGTTAGTTTTCATAAATACATAGACCTATTAGTCAAAATCAACTTTTATTACATTTTCGCCTAAAGAAGTAACTGTTTCTGGTAAAACTACTGCATTTTCTCTTGCGCCATAAAAAGCATAATCACCTATTTTAGTAAGTGAAGTACCAAAGTTTACTTCGGAAAGTGCATTGCATTCATAAAAGGCTTTTTCATCAATAAAAGTAACTGAATCTGGAATTGTGATAGATACAAGTGCTTTACAATATTCAAAACATTTATATGGGATTTCTGTAATTAATGATGAAAGTTTTACTGTTGTAAGTTTAAAACAGTTTCTAAAGGCACCTTCACCAATTTCTGTAACGGTGTCTGGAATATTAATTTCTCGTATATTTTTACATTCTGCAAAAGCATAGTTACCAATGGAAACCAATTTAGAAGGCAATTTAACAGTTGTAAGATAAAAACAGTTGTAAAATGCTCTATATTCAATTGCAGTTATACCTTCTGGAATCACCACATTTGAAATTAGAAGTCCACGGAAAGCTTCTTCTCCAATTGTAGTTAAAGCTTCTGGTAATGTAAGTTCTGAAATTTTACATCCATCAAAGGCATTTTTTCCAATAGAGGTAATGCTTTCTGGTATTTTAATTTCTGTAATATTTACACAATTTGTGAAAGTATTATCAGGAATTGCTGTTAAATTGTTTGAAAGTTTTATTGTTTTAAGATTTGAACAGTCTTCAAAAACAGACTCTCCCATTGTAAAAAGGGAATCTGGTAAAGTTATTGAAATAAGACTATAACAACCAAAGAAAACTCTATTTCCAAGAGTTGTTAAAGAATATGGCAATTTTACAGTAGTAAGACGGCAGCTTTCAAATGCACTGTCTTCAATAATTTTTACATTTTTACCAAGTGTGATTGAAGTAAGATCTGAACAGTTTTTAAAAGCTTCCTTACCAATTATTTTCACTGTATCTGGAATAACAATTTCTTTAATTCCCTTTTTATTTGCAAAAGCTCCAGAATCAATTGAAGTAACAGCTTTGTCATCAATGTATTCAGGAATAATTAAAATCCCTTTTTTATCTGGAACAGTTCCCGAAGTAATACATAATGAATCATCATCATTTAATTTAGTAACATATGGACTTTTTTTTGCTGCAAAAATATTTAATGTTGTAAAAATTAATAAAACTGAAAGTAATACTTTTTTCATATCTTCCCTTTCCATTTCTATATTTTATTAAGAAATAACACAGATTTCAATAAAAAACTCAAAATATAAAAAGTTTATATTTTGGTATTTTATTACATAAGTGCATAGATTTATTATATAAAATATAACAAATAAAGGTATTCTAAAGTTATAAAAAAAGAACTTTTTGGAGGAATAAATGAAAGCATTATTCATTGGTGGCACAGGTACAATTTCAATGGCCATTTCTAAATTAATTTTAAAACAGGGCTGGGATTTATATTTAATTAATCGTGGAAACAGAAACAACATTCCAGGCTTAGAAAAAGCAAATTTTATTACACTTGATATAAATGATGAAAAAGCAGAAGAAGAAAAATTAAAGGGAATGCATTTTGATGTAGCCTGCGATTTTATTGGTTTTGTACCATCTCAATTGGAAAGAGATTACCGCCTTTTAAAAGATAAAGTTGATCAGTTTATGTATATAAGTTCAGCTTCAGCATATCAAAAGCCTGTAGGAAATTATGTTATAAGCGAAAAAACTCCACTGACAAATCCATATTGGGAATATTCAAGAAATAAAATTGCCTGTGAAGATTATTTAATGAAGCTTTATAGAGAAGAAGGTTTTCCAGTTACAATCATTCGTCCAAGTCACACTTACGATGAACGCTCTGTTCCACTTGGTGTTCATGGTGATAAAGGCAGTTATCAGGTTGTAAAAAGAATTAAAGAAGGTAAACCTGTAATTATTCATGGGGATGGAACTTCTTTATGGACATTAACTCATAACTCTGATTTTGCGAAAGGTTTTGCAGGTTTAATGGGAAATATCCACGCAATTGGTGAAGCTGTTCAAATTATGTCTGATGAAAGTGTTACATGGAATCAGATTTATGAATGCATTGCAAAAGCTTTAGGAGTAAAACTTAATGCAGTTTATGTCCCTTCTACATATCTTGCTAAACACAGTCATTACGATTTTACTGGCAGCTTAATTGGAGATAAAGCTAATTCTGTTGTTTTTGATTGTTCTAAATTAAAAACTCTGGTTCCAGATTTTGTTGCAACAAAACGAGTTGATCAGGGAATTAAAGAAACAATTGAATATGTTATGAGTCATCCTGAATGCCAGACAGAAGATCCTGAATTTGACAAATGGTGTGATGAAATTGCTGAAAAATTAAGCTGATAAATAATTTTGTGCAGCAGGATGATTAAATGATGTTCTGCTGCATATTTTTTGTAATTGTATTTAGCCAGTCGTCGTAAGTCAAAGGTTTAGAAAAATAATATCCCTGAATAACATCGCAATCAAGAGACTTTAAGAAATCTAATTGGTCTTTTGTTTCTACCCCTTCTGCAATTACTTTCATATTTTTAAAGTGAGCCAGTTGAATTGTATGTTTTAAAAGTTCATTACCATCTGCACGGCCAATAAAATCCACAAGACTTTTATCAATTTTAATAGAATTAAAAGGCAGAATATTTAAACTGGCTAAAGATGAAGAACCTGTACCAAAATCATCCATATCAAGAATAAAACCTGCATCTCGTAATTCTTTTGCAATAGTAATCAACTGTTTATCTGAATATGCAGCAGATTCTGTAATTTCCAGGGAAATGGAATTCATTGGAATACCAGTTTCCTTAATAATATCTTTATATTTTTGTAAAATACCTTCATGATGCAGCGTTGTTCTAGAAACATTTATGGAAATAGAAAGAAGCTGTTCCCCTCTGTCATTCCAATATTTTATAGATTCGCAAACATTTCTAAAAACAAATAAGTCTAAGTTTACAATTAATCCATCTTCTTCAAAAAGATTAATAAATTCAAAAGGTGGAATAACTGTACCGTCACTTTTTTGCCATCTGACTAAAGCTTCGGCACCTACAAGTTTTTCAGTTTTTGCATCATATTTTGGCTGGTACCATACATGAAATTCATTATTTTTTAAGGCATTTTCAAAGTTTGATTCATAAAGCTGAATTTTTTCATGTTTTTTACTTACATCACCATCGTAATTAGCAATAATGTAATCATAATTATTTAAAATACTTTTTGCAGCCATAAGAGCACGGTCTGAAATCATATTTACAGGAATAGACTTGTCAACGCGGCTATAGTATCCATATTTTAGAACGATATTTTTTATTGGTGCATTTTCAATAACTTGTTTAACTTTTTCGTAAAAATAATCTTTTCCGCGGTTTAAATAAGTTGGATAGTATAAAATAAAAATATCACCACCATAACGTCCACTTATAGAGTCTGGCATGTCATTACTAATGTAGTCTGCAAGATAACACAGTAACTCATCGCATTTTTGAGTACCATGAATACTATTTATCATCTTAAAGTTTTTTATGTCCAGAACTATTACATCATAATCAATTTCAGGATTTTCTGAAAAAGCTTTTCTTACACGACGATATACAGCTGAACGTGTAAAAAGACCTGTTAAAATGTCATGTTCCAAAACATATATTTTTTGTTCTACAGAGAACTGATAATAAATTACAAGAGTTATAAAAATTAAAAATATAATTGTAATTAACAGCAATTGATGAAGAACATGTTTACCAATGTTCCAGCCGCCTTTTGGTTCTATTGAAATGTGCCAGGTATCATTTAATACAGAAAAAGGAATATCAATTTTTTTAGAAATTGGTTCGGTAGTGTTTCTATAAAAGAAGCCTTCTTCATCTTGAACAATATCCAGTTCATTATCTTTCCATAAACCAAAATTGTAATTTTCAGAATTTATTTGATAATACTTGTTTAATTGCTTTGAAAACTCATTTGTATCAAGAATAACAATAGAAAAAGCCTTAAATTCATCATCTTTAAAAATAGGATTTCGAATTATAAAACCTAGTCCACCTTGAAAAAGATTGTAAGGGCCACCTAAAGTAAGTTTTTCTGATTCTAATGACTTTATAGAATTTTCTTTAAGAATTGGAGTTTCCAGCAGATTAATACCAATTGCAGATTCTTTAACTGAATCTGGATACGCCATAGTTATAATACCATCTGGTGCAAGATACAAAGTTCCATTTGCTACATCATTTTCTATAAAGCGGCGGCAAATACTGTCATAATGTTCATAGATTGTATCTTCATATTCCAGATAAAGATTACTGATAATCTGTGTCAAAGTAAGGCTTGAATCAAACGCACTATTAACAGCAGATATTACATTATGTGAAATAACATCAGCTTCGTATTGGACTTCAAGTTTTTTGGAATTAGTATAATAAGAGATTATTAGAAACTCAGCCAATATAGAAAAAAGCACAGCTAAAAGTATTCTAAGAATTCTATGAAGAGGCAACTTTATAAGTTTTTTAGTTTTTACTTTCTGATCCTTGATTTTCAAATAATTATAAGTCCTTTTATAATTATAAATATTATACCACCATATTAAAATAAAACAATCAAAATATATTCAAACTAAAATCTTAAAAAAATGTATTTAATTATGTTGATTATTCTCTATAATAAAAAATATGAAAAATAATAAAGATATTTTACAGGAATTTGATTATTCCAAAGTTCTTATTAATGATGATTTTTACAACTCAATTACTCAAAAAGATGTTGATTTTTTAAATACCTTTGATCCAGAACGTTTGTTGTATAACTTTAGACTTACAGCCGGCGACTTACCTAATGAAATAAATGCTTGTGGTCCTTATTCAGGTTGGGAAAACACTAGAATTGGAGGACATACTTTAGGCCATTATTTAACAGCCGCTGCTCAAGGTGTAAAAAATGGATACGGAAACTGTTGTGGTAAAGATAGTATTTCTTTAGAAAACCGTTTAAATGCTTTGATAGATGGTTTGGAATATTGTCAGAACAAAAATGATAAAGCTGTAGAAAATGGTGATAAGAATCGTCATAAAGGTTTTATTTTTGGTGCAACTATGGCAGATTCATCTAAACCGGAACTACAGTTTGAAAAAGTAAAATCTCCTTCTGCTGCAGACACATGGGTTCCATGGTACAACCTTCATAAAGTTATAAATGGTCTTGTTGAAACTTATAAACTTACAAAAAATCAAAAAGCTTTAAAGATTGTTTTGAATCTTGGTGAATGGGTTTATTGCCATGTTTCTAAATGGTCTAGTGAAGAAAAAGAAAGAGTTTTAAGAATTGAATATGGTGGAATGAATGATTGTCTTTATGAATTATATATGATTTGTAAAGAAGAAGGTTTATCAAATGCAGAACATATAAAAATTGCAGCGCAGGCATTTGATGAAGTTTCTTTATTTGAAAAAATAATTAAATACAATAATAATGAGCCCGGTTTTGAAGATGTTTTAAATAATCATCATGCAAACTGTACAATTCCTAAATTTGTTGGTGCACTAAATGGTTATAAAGCTACAGGAGACACTACTCTTTTACAGGCCGCACAAGCTTTTTGGGATCTTGTTGTAAATCATCATACATATATAACTGGCGGAAACAGTGAATGTGAACACTTTGGTAAAGATGACATTCTGGATTTAGAAAGAAGTAACTGTAACTGCGAAACTTGTAATACTCATAATATGCTCAAATTTACAAAAGAGCTTTTTATGCTTACAGGAGAAATAAAATATGCAGACTTTTATGAGCGCACATATTTGAATGCAATTATGGCTTCTGTAAATGCAGAAACTGGTATGACTGCATATTTTCAGCCAATGGCAACCGGTTGCTTTAAAAATTACTGTAACAGTGATGTAAATAAAAACTATTTCTGGTGTTGTACTGGAACTGGTCTTGAAAACTTTACTAAGCTTAATGAAGATTTATATTTTAAAAACGAAAATACTATTTTTGCAAATATGTTCATAAGCAGCACTGTAAACTGGGACGAAAAAATGGTTGTTATAAAACAGGTTACAAATATTCCAGAAAATACAGAAACAACTTTTACTATTCAGACAGCTGAGGATGTAGATTTTACACTTGCTGTACGAATTCCTTATTGGGAAAAAGATATTCCTGAAGTAAAAATTAATGGTGAAAAAGTTTTATTAAAACCACAAAATGGATATATAAAAATTTCTAAAAAATGGAATGGTACTGAAACTGTAACAATTAATTTTCATTTTGGATTAACAGCATACACTCTTCCTGACAATAGACACACTTATGGCTTTATGTATGGACCTTTGGTTCTGGCTGCAATACTTGGTAATGATACACAAATGAATATAAGACAAGTTGGCGTTCTTTGTGATGTAAGTGCCAATAAGCTTGTATTTGGAAAACTTATGCCATTAAATGGTAATTATGGTGGAACAAGTAATTTATCAGTTCTTCCTGGTGAAATTTTAACTGTAGAAGGAAATTTACAGGAATATTTTGATAATCTGGAAAGTCATCTTGTAAAAACTGGTAATTTAACTTTTACACTAAAAGATACAGATTGCCAGAAGGAGCTGGAATTTAGTCCATATTACAAAATCAATTCAGGACGATATGGCATTTATTGGATTTTTAGAGATAATTTTACCCGTGACATTTGTGCAAATATTTATACTGAAGGAACAAAAACTTATATAGACGGTATTGGTGTTGGTTATGGTTCCCAAACAGAAGGCAACAATACTACATGGCCATGTATGGAGGAAGAAGGAACTGGTTCTTGTGCAGATTCCGGGGCTTTAACTCGTTATGCATATAAAGATGGCTCTTTTTCTTACTTACTTAAAGTTGTAAAAAATAAAGAAAACTATATAAAAGTTCATGTTCAAGGAACAAAGTGCCTGGAAAACAGCAAGGATGATTCTAATCCTATAAACACTCTTGTAATTTATGTATTGAATGACGGTAAAAAAGAGATTTTAAAAGAAGTCCAGCTTTCTATGGCAGATGAAAAACAGGAGCTTGAATTAAAAATACCTTCATTCCTAATAGAAAAAGCAGAAGCTTTTGGAAATGAAGGTACTGTTTTAAGAGTTTATTTTGAAGGAAAAAATAAGTCTGAATCAGCTAAGCTTTGTGCTCCACTGGAAACTTATTATTCCTAATTAAAGTGCTTGTTTAATTCTTCATCATTTTTTGAAGAAAGTGGAACGTATTTTCCGCTTAAAGCAAGCATTGCAAACATATAAAGACAATTATCATAATAGCGGCGTTCACCAGTACGCATTGGAGTTTCCCAGAAGCGTTTAATAATTTTCTGGCATGCAGGTTTTGCTGCTGGTGAACATGCTAAAGTAGTCTGAGCTAAAGTTGCAAGTAAAGCAATTGGATGAAGTGCTTTTTCAGGATTTCCCTTTTCATCTTTTACAATAGTTCCATCAATTGAATATCTCATAAATTCTTCTGTTGGAATATCAGCAAAGAAATTTACAAGATTATCTGCAATTTTAGAAAATTCTTTATTTTCACCATTCCATAAAACATCAAGTCCAATGTTTGCGCCAGTTCTGTAAGCATCGCTGTAAAAATCACCATGATTTTCTGGAGGTCCATAAGGATTTGGTGTTCCGTCAAAATTACCATATTCAGGATTCATACCTGTCTTTGGATGACAAGCAATTGCAAGATATTTACGGCTTGCTTCAGCTGCTTTTTTCCAGAATTTTCTGTCAGAAGGATTTGCAAATTTTGCAAACATTTCATAAAAATGCATAAGATGATAAGACGGATCACTAAAACCGCAGCCTGGAACAAAACGAATAAGTGCTGTGTCTTTTGTCCACATGTTAATTTCATGATGCAAAACTGTATTTAAAATTTTAAGAGCCCATTTTTTATATTCTGGGTCCCCCCATTTTTCTGCTGCAAGTAAAAGTGCCATAGCATAAAATTCTTCACCATCTGGTGCTGGTCCCCATGCATTTTTCTTTCCATCAGGTGCTACAGACCATGCAAAATATCCTTTTAAAGGGCCTTCATCCATATACATAAAATCAAGAGAAAACTTCCACAGACGGTCAAAAAGATCTTTTCTGTCCATTAAAACACACATCATCATTCCATAAGACATTCCTTCTGTGCGGGCGTCGCAGTTACCTGTGTCCATTAAATAACCGGTGTCACCAATTCCTTCAAAGTACACACGATTCATGCCTTCATACATATTATAAAAGCAGTCATTTACTTTGTTTTCAATCTCTTCTTCCGAATAACCATATTCTAAAAATGTGTTTTTCATAAAAGCTCCTGTTTTTTATGATACTAATTTTGAAAGTTTTTCTCTAATAAATTCCGATTTTTCTTTTAAGCCGATTTTTCCAAGTTTAATATAAATGCAGTTTGGTTCAGCAGAATTTAATCTGATTGTACCAGGATTTTCTTGAATTAACTTCATAAATCTGTCTACAGAGATCTTCGAAACCTTTGAGAATTCTATTCTAACTTCACCCTGTTTTTCTTTCAATCGTGAAATTTCCAGTTTTTTAGATATAATCCTGATTTCTGCCAAAGCAAGAAGACTAGACACTTCATCTGGAATAGGTCCAAAACGATCATTTAATTCATTTAAAATGCCGTCAAATTCTTCATCAGTTGTAATAGAAGCAATCTTTTTGTAAATTTCCATTTTTATTTGTGGAACAGTCACATAACTGTCTGGAATGAATCCAGTATATTCCATTTCCATAAGAACTTCTGTCTGTGGCTTATAATCTTTTTCTGCCATAAGTCTGTTTACTGCTTCATTAAGAAGTTTTACATATAAGTCAAAACCAACTGCATAAACGTCACCAGACTGATCTTTTCCTAAAAGATTTCCAGCTCCACGAATTTCCATATCTTTCATGGCAATTTTAAAACCACTTCCCAATTCTGTAAAATCGCTGATAACCTGTAAACGCTTCATTGCAACTTCAGACAACGCTTTGTTTTCAGGATAAAGAAGATATGCATATGCTTTTTTACCACTTCTACCAACGCGGCCCCTAAGCTGATAAAGCTGGGAAACACCATACATGTCTGCCCGGTCTATAATGATTGTATTTACATTTGGAATATCAATTCCGTTTTCAATAATTGTGGTTGCAATTAAAACATTAAAAGCGCCCATTTTAAAGCGATGGAAAATATCATCAAGTTCGGAACTGGTCATTTGTCCATGAGCAATATCAACAATACATTCTGGAACTATTTTTTCCAAACGAGTTCTAATTTCCATTAAAGATTCAACTCTATTGTGAAGATAGAATACCTGCCCACCTCTGTCCATTTCATTACGGATAGCTTTTGCAATTCTGTCTTCTGTATATGCATCTATAACAGTTTCAATTGGCTGACGATTTTGTGGCGGAGTTGTTAAAAGACTCATATCACGAATCTTTAAAATACTCATATGTAAAGTTCTAGGAATTGGTGTTGCAGACATAGTAAGACAGTCAATATTATTCTTCATTTCTTTAAGTCTTTCTTTATCTTTAACTCCAAAACGCTGCTCTTCATCAATGATCATTAAACCAAGATTTTTAAAAATTACATCTTTTTGAATAATTCTATGAGTACCTATAAGGATGTCTACTTCACCTTTTGCTACTTTTGCAAGTATTTTTTTCTGTTCACCAGAAGGAACAAAACGGGAAAGTCTTGCAATTTTTACAGGGAAGTTTTTAAAACGTTCCATACAATTGTCATAATGTTGTTCAGCAAGGATTGTGGTTGGAGCAAGAAAAGCAACCTGTTTTCCTCCCATAACAGCTTTAAAAGCCGCTCTCATTGCAATTTCAGTTTTTCCGTAACCTACATCACCACAAACAAGTCGGTCCATTGGAACAGGTTTTTCCATATCAGCTTTTATTTCTTCTGTAACAGTAATCTGGTCAGGAGTATCTTCATAGGGAAATGCTGCTTCAAAAGCGCTTTGCCATTCAGTTTCTTTAGGGAATGCATAACCGACAGAAGCTTTTCGTCTTGAATACAAAGCAATAAGTTTTTGAGCAATATCTTCAACAGCTTTTCTAGCTTTTTCTTTTCTGTTTTCCCAGGATTTACTTCCAATTCTGTCTATTTTTGGAGTATCACCTTCGTTACCAATATAACGCTGAATTAAGTTTACCTGTTCAATTGGAACAAATGCATATTCTTTATCAGCATATTCCAGCTTAATGTAATCTCTTTCATTACCAAGAGACTTAATTCGTTCAATTCCATGAAAAAGTCCAATTCCCCAGTTTACATGAACAATATAATCTCCAGGATTCAATTCTACAAATGTGTCTATTACTTTACTTTTAGCTTTATTTACAGTTTTAGAAACATATTTACGGCGTCCAAAGATTTCGTTTTCCTGAATTACAAGCAGTTTTATTTCTGGAATACCAAAGCCTTGTGAAAGAACCTGGGGAATCAATTGTACTGGAATAACTGAATTATCTTCTGGTTCTGTATAATCTTTAAATATCTGATTAATTCGTAAAGATTGATTTTCATTATCAGTAAAAATTATAACATTCCAGTTGTCTTTCTGCAGATTTTCAAGTTCCTGCTTCATAAAATTGATGTTACCAAAGAAACTACGGGAAACTTCTGTATCAATTTTTAAGCTGTCTGGCTGATTTATTGTTCTAAAAAGAATAGCTTTATTTATTTGTTCCAGATTCTTTTCTAAAGGTGTTAAAATCATGTCTGGAGGTAAAACAGGTAAAGTTTCTCTATTCTTTCTGTACATACCGTTATATTCACGTTTAATGGTAAGTTCACCATTTAAAAGACGGTCATAATCATAAAAGAAAACAAAAGTTTCAGGCTTTAAATAATCAATAATAGAATAAGTTCTTTCCCAAACTAACTGATAAAAAAATTCTTCACCTTCAGATTGTTTTTTTTCTTCCAATTCTAATAAAAGATTTTCCAGATATTCCAATGCTTCGTCTGTAAAAGGTAAATGAATATGTTCACCTGCACTTTCATTTGTCATTGTTATATCTGTGTTTGCAACAGAAGAATCCTGATAATCTTTAAGTTTTTGTCTTACTGTGTCAACAAAGTCTTTTGTCCATATCAATTCCTTCATAGGATAAATTGTAATGGAGTCTTTGCTGTAAAGTGTTGTCTGAGAGTCAGTTTCGAAAACTTTTATATTTGTAATTTCATCAAAATCGAAAATAATTCTTGTAGGATTTTCGTCTAGTGGAAGGAAAATATCTAAAACTTCACCTCGCAGACTAAACTCACCTCTTACTGTAACTTTTGAAACTCTTAAATAACCAAGGTTTGTAAGATTTTCTGCAATGCTTGTTGTATTAATCGAATCTTTCTTTTTTAAACTGATAGTAAATTTTGAAAGATAATCAGGAGGTGGCAAAGGTGACATAAAAGTCTTTTGATTAATAATAAAAATTCTATGCTTTTTATTTATTGTATTTTGAAAAGTACTTTCCGAAAGTTTTGCCAGAACACCAGCTCTTTGTCCAAATACAACAGAACCAACTGCAGCCGGTCTATATGGAATAAGTCCCCATGAAGGAAAAACAATAACTTCTGTATTTTCATCTAATACAGTTTTCAAATCGTTATAGATATTTGTAGCTTCATTATCTCCTGGTACTACAATAATTAAATCTGAATCAATCTGCTCAAAATCCGGACCACTTTTACTTGTATTTTGATACTGAATATGCTGTAAAGTTTTAAAATATGCGGCAGTATTAAATTCATTTATAAAAAAAGGAAACAGTCCCTGATAAACACCTTCTACATTAACTGGTGTTCCGGCCTTTATATTTACACAATCCTTTATAAGGTCTTTCATTTGTGACCAATTGTGAATTAAATTGTTAATAGAAGATAATGATTTCATCAAAATGTACCGATAATATAGTATAAATGGAAATAGATTTATTTAAGGAGATTAATTTGAAATTCCGTAAATTAGCATTTATTATAGCAATCTTTTCAATTTTTGCACAGATTAATATTTTTGCTCAAAGCAACAATTTTGAAGATGCATCAGTTTCTATCAGATATTATAACAGAACAATTTATTATCCTGGTGATGCTGAAGAAAATCCAGTTTACATTCATGTAACTATTAAAAATAATGGTGCAGATACTTTAAGATTCAAACTGGCAGATGACAGAGCCTTCAGTCTTGATTTTAATGCATATACTGTAAAAAATCAGAAACTTAATCAGACTGATTCAATCATTGAAAAACGAACTACAAATCAGACTGTATATTTTAGAGAAATCTCCCTTGAATATGGTGAAGAATATTCATTTATTGAAAATCTTAAAGACTATTTGATTATTGAAGATCCATCTGTTTATTATCTTGAATTATCTTTTTATCCAGAATTATATAAAACAAAAAAAGTAAATCTTAAATCAAACAGATTAACTCTTGAAGTTAGACCTTCTCCTTCTTCAAGCAGCAGTTCATATCTTCCAGTTAGAGAAAACTCAGCTGAAATTCTTAAGCAGGAATTCCTTTCTCCAGATAAAGTTGTTGAACAGACAATTACAGCAAGACAGAAATCTTTATGGGATCAGTACTTCCTTTATCTTGATGTTGAATCTTTATTAAAAAGAAATAAAACTTTAAGAAATAAATACAATACAGTTTCTGCAGATGAACGAGAAAGAATGATTGATGCATATAAAGCCGATTTAATGCAGTCTCGTATTGAAAACGATATTATTTCCATTCCAGAAAAATTCCAGATTGTAAAAACAACTTACTCACCTACTGAAGGAAGTGTTGAAGTTCTTGAATGGTTTAAATATCCAAACTTCAGCGAAAAGAAATCTTATACATATAAATTAAGACAACGCGAAGGCATTTGGATTATTTATGATTACGTTGTTGTTAATTTAGGAACAGAATAATGAAAGCATTAATTATTTCAGAAGATAAAACTTTTATTGACACATTTGATAGTTATTTCTCACAAAAAGGTTTTGATACAATCATTTATAAATGGTTATTAAAAGCTTTAGACAATATCGAAGAAATAAGACCAGATTGTGTAATTTTAAGTTCTTCTGAATATCCACGCCACTGGAAAACTCTTGTACAGTTTGTAAAAAGTGGTATTGGTGGCGATAAAATTGCCTGTTTTCTTTACGAACCAAATCCTCTTTCAGCAAAAGATGACAGTAAAGCTCAGGCTTTGGGAATTTCAGGTTATATCAAAAGTTTCGCTCCAGAAGATTTAAGTGTTTTAGATAAATATTTAGAAGAAAATTTTGAATCTAAACAAATTAAAAATGAAATCAATACTTCCGAAAATATTGTAAAAGAAGATTCTGAATTAAATACAATTACAGTTGATAATATCATTTCTGAAAATTCAGAATTAGTAAGTGGTTCAGGTAATTTTATTTTTACTCATCCACTAACTGGTGAATTTGTAACTGGTAATTATTTTGATAAACAAAGTAATAAAATTACTGCAGTTATAGATAATTTCGATTCTTTATCATTTACTCCATCAATGAAAATTGAAACATTCAGTACTTTAAGCGATGAATTGTGTAATACTGTAAGTGCAGAAGTAAAAGAAATTATAAATCTTAATAACAAAAATTTTGTAATTTTTGAGCTGGAAAAATAGTATGAAGAAAAATTCTGAACAGGCAAAGTTTTTTTGTGAAAGCTGCGGAAAAGAAGTAAAACAAAACGCAAAAGTATGTACTTATTGTGGAAAATTCTTTTCCAGTGTACGCTGTCCTAAATGTGGAAAAACTGGAACAACATCAGAATTTGAAAATGGCTGCCCTGATTGTGGATATGCCGTAAATAAAAATTTTAAAAACATTAATTCAAGTTCAAAAGGCCATATAAACAGTAAATCTGGTCAGTCTGGATTTTTTAATTCCATTATGAGATCAGCTGAAAAACGTTCTGCAAAACAGCAGAATTCAGATTCCCTTCCATTATGGATGTATCTGGTTTGCATTGTCACTCTTATAGTAATTATTATTTTGTTCTATGGATGTTTAAAATAGAACTTCTTAATTGACTAATAAACTCTAATTTAGTAATATTAAATAACTTTTTAGCCCGGATGGCGGAATTGGTAGACGCGCTTGGTTCAGGTCCAAGTGAATTAATTTTCATAGGAGTTCAAGTCTCCTTTCGGGTATTTTTATTTTCCTTCATTATCTAATCTAAAAGAAAACTTTTTTCCCTTATATTCAAAATCTAATCCAACTGCAAAAAATTGAATATTTTCACATCCCTCCCTCTTGTTGTAAAGAGGATCGTTTTTTATAGGAAGCCCAATCCAGGCCAGATGATTTCTAACTTGATGTCTAAAGCCTTGTGATATTTTACATTCAACTTCAACACTATTTTTTTCAATATTTTTTATAAAAACTTCTGTTGTATATTTTTTAGAAAGATTTGCTTTTTTTTCAGCATAAGTGCCAGAATTTCCAATAACAGGCCGAACTTCTTTTTTACCTTTTCCAAATGCTCTAAAATATGATTCCAAAATAAAGTTTTTATTTTTTCTAAAATTACAATTATTTGGTTTAACTGGAAATCCTTCTGTTAAAGAATCTTCAATATCACAAATTGCATAATAAGTTTTTATAAATTTGTTATTTTCCTGTTCTAAAATTAAAGAATCATAAAAATCTTGATTTAATGCTATAAGTAAAAGTCCTTCTGTTACAGTGTCTATTCTGTGTAAAAGTCCATATTCAATTTCTTTTTTCCCTTTAATATTCAAAATTTCAGGATAAAGTTTTACTGCCTGACATAATGCAGTATCTTCTTCTAAAGAATTTAATGGAGCCGAAGGAAGATTTGCAGGTTTATTAATAATGAGAAATGGTTCATCTTTTCCAGGATTATTGATAATTGAAATCTGCATATTACTCTTTTGGAAATTTATTTTTTAATTTCTTTTGAACTTTTAAAAATCTTAAAGGAGTTTTTGTTCTAAAACATGTATATTTAGATTCACCAGGTAAACGGATTTTTGTTTCATATGAATGAAGCATTAATGAGGCTTGTGGAAATTGTTTGTCTACAGAGTTATAAACTGAATCACCTAAAATAGGACAACCTAAATATTTCATATGCACACGAATCTGATGAGTTCTTCCTGTTTTAATTCTTACTCTTATTAATGAATAATTACCATAAGTGCTGATTACATGATAAATTGTTCTTGCAAATTTTCCTTCATCTGTATCTATAACAGCTTTAAATCTATGCCGATTTTTAGGATCACGAATAATTTGTGTTCTTAAATCTCCAGAGCGCTCTTTAGGTTTTCCTGTACAAATACAAATATATTCTTTCTGCAAAAGACGGTCTTTGAATTGCTTTTGGAGCCATTCTTCACTATCCCGGTTTTTTGCAGTAATAATAATTCCCGAAGTTTCTTTATCCAGTCTATGCACAATACCAGGTCTTCGTCTTTCCATAATTTGAGCATCAGTTCCTTCTTTTAGCTGAGCAATACTTTCTCTTCCCCAGTGATATAATAAGGCATTTACTAAAGTTCCATTCCAGTTCCCACAAGCCGGATGTGTTACCATTCCCTGTTTCTTATTTACAACAGTTACATTTTCATCTTCATAAATAATATCTAAAGGAATATTTTCAGGGTCAATATTATCTGGAATATTATCTTCCCACTGAATATCAATTTGGTCATTAGCTTTTACTTTTTGAGATATTTTTGATTTTTTTCCGTTTATTAAAATCTCAGTTATACCGCTTTTTAATTTAGAGCGGTTCATTCCATTTGGAAGAGAAGCAATATATTTATCTAATCTTTCATTTTCTGTATATTCAGAAGAAACTTTTACACTGAAAAAAGGCATTTACTCTCCTTTTTCCGTGGATTCTTTATTTTCTTTTATAATTGCATTTACAGGAGGATTTAATTCTTCTGGTAAAACAAGTATTTGTTTTTGTTGAATTTGTGCCTGCGCATTTCGTTTATGACGATTTATCAATAAATCAGTTAAAGCAATACATAAAGAAATACCAACAGAAGTTAAAATTATTCCAGTTAATTCTTTTGCATTAAAACCAGACTGGGCATTAAATATATTTGGAAATCCACCTTGAAATCCGTTCATTCCCCATTTTATACCAGAATATACAAGTACAGAATCTAAAAAAACAAATGGCAGTGAACCAAAAGAAATAATTTCAAAACGACGAATATCCTGAGCATATTGAGGAAATTCTTCTTTTTCATAAGGTTTAGGCTGGTTTTCCTGTGAAAACAAATTGCTAAAAGAGAATATAAGTAATGCTACGAAAATTGTTTTTTTGAAATAATTATTTTTCATTTTTTTGAATAATCCCTTTCTCCAAAAATTGCGGTACCAATTCTTACCATAGTTGAACCTTCTTCTATGGCAATTTTATAATCTCCACTCATTCCCATAGAAAGTTCAGCTAAATTAAATTGTGTATATTGATTCTGCATTTCTTCTTTCAGCGTTCTCAGAGTTTGAAATGATTTTCGAATTAAAGTTTCATCACTTGTAAAAGGCGCCATTGTCATAAAACCACATGGTTTAATATGTGGAAATGTATTTAGTGCAATTGCATCTAAAGCCTGTATAATCTGACTTTTATCTGTAAAACCCGATTTAGAATCTTCGCCTGTATGATATTCAAAAAGAATATTCATAACTTTATCAATTTTGCAGCATTGTTTTTCAATTTCTTTTAATAAATCAAATCTATCTACAGACTGAATACAATCTGCTAAAGGAACAATATTACGAACTTTATTAGACTGAAGCTGCCCAATTAAATGAAGCTTTATTTCTTTATTTTCAGTTTTTAATACAGAAAATTTTTCACAAGCTTCCTGAACTCTATTTTCGCCATACAAAAACTGGCGATTTTCTAATGTTTGTCTTATTTCTTCTATAGGATGAAATTTACTTACAGCACACAATTTTACACAACCAGCTTTTCTTCCACTGGCTTTTTCACATTGAGAAATACTATCTAATACTTTAAGTAAATTTTCTTTTATTTCCATTATCTTTCTGCCTGATTAATTACATCACTAAGTTTAAGCATTTGTTCAATTGATAATGCTTCTGCTCTTTTCATAGGATCAATTCCAGCTTTTTCTAAACATGCAACTGTTAAGTCTTTATCAGATAAAAAGCCTGAAAGATTATTTCTTACAGTTTTTCTTCTAGAACTGAATAATGCCCTTTGCATTTTCATAAATAATTGTGGATTTTCGCAGTTTGGAAAATTTTCTTTTGGTGTAAAAATTACTGATCTTGAATCTACATTTGGTTTTGGCCAGAAATTTGAACCAGATAAATCACCAATTACTTTTATATCATATGCCCACTGACAGATCACAGAAAATGATGAATAGTCGTCTGTATCTGGTTTTGCGGCCATTCTTAAAGCAACTTCTTTTTGAACTGTAAAAACACATCGTTCAAAACGGATTCCTTCTTCGATTGTATCTGCAACAAGAGTCGCTGCAATATTGTAAGGAAGATTACCAAAAAATCTTTGTGGTTGTCCTGCTTCTTTCAGCTGTTTTTTCCATGTTTTAAGAACATCACCTTCTACAACTCTAAAATGATCTGTCTTTTTATAATCTTCAAAAAATTGATTTACTAAACCGGCAAAACCTTTATCAATTTCAAAGGCAGTTAGATTGGCACCTTTTTCTAGAATTTCATTTGTCATAGCACCAAGACCAGGACCAACTTCCCAAATTGTTGTATCTTTTTGTAAATCTAAAGCATCCACAATTTTTGTTCTTGCATCTGGATTAATAAGAAAATTTTGACCAAATTTTTTTTGCATGGAAAAACCATGTTCATCAAGACAAGTTTTTAATGCTGCAGCTGAATTATAATCAGGATGTTTCAATTTATACTCCAAACAGGTGCCTTTGAAAAAATTAGCACAAGATTCTTAATTATAGTATATAAAAAATTCATAAAAATTCCACTAATGTTAGAAATAAAAGGAAAAATTAAACTTAAAATTATTAATATTAATCCTGTATAAATAAAAAATGTGATTAGTGGAGAAACAAAACTTGTAGCTATAATTCCTATTGGACTGTAAGTTCTAAATTTGTATAAACTTACAGGAACAGTAAAAATTTGTGCACTTGTTGAAGAAGCCAGACTAAAAGCAATAGTTTTAGGTAAAAATCGAATATAGAAAATTTGAAATAATTTGTTAAAAATAAGTATTCCGGCTAGAGCACTGTAAGAAAGAATAAAACCTAAAGAATAAATGTCTGTAGGAGAAATTATTATTTGAATAATAAAACTCATAGTTAAAATAACAAGCATATCTGGATTTTTCTGATCATTAACTGCGCAAGTGGTTAAGGTTAGGAGTGCACAAATAAATGCTCTTAATAAAGATGGGGAAAAACCTGCAAACCATACAAATAATATTAATGCTGTTAGCCTTATTATAAATGAAAGATTTTTTCTTTTTGATTTTTTTCCAATAAACATTGCAATTCCAGAAAACATTGAAAGATGCATTCCAGATAAAGCCAGAATATGACTTAAACCTGCATTACGAAATGCTGATGAAACAGAATCTTCTGTATATTCCCTGGCTCCACATAAAAGTGCAAGTAACAAACCGCCTGCATTTTTCCAGGAATACATAAGTCTTTTAAATTGAAGGCGACATAATGCTCTGAATCTTGAAATTTTTCCTTTAATATTTTTGCTATAAGAACCATTTAATGTTTCATTGATGTAAAACTTATTTTGTGAAAATTTTCCTGAAAAAGAAAAAATACCACCAGTTTCATATATAAAATTATTTTTATCTTTTACCTTTGAATATAATTTTCCAGGATAATATGCTTCTACTAAAGCCGAAGGAATATATATTTTTATTATTCCCCCTGCACTACATTTTTCATTTTTTTTAGTTTCCATAGAAGAAAGAATAAAGTCTGCATAATAGTATTTTTTATCTGAAGTTTTTACTGGAGAATTTTTTATAGTACCAGTAATTTTGGTACATTCTTTTAGAGTAAATAAAGAAAAAACACCCTTATCTAATTTTAAATTAAATAAGGGTGAATAAAAAATAATAATTAAAATAACTATTGAATAAAATAAAGGATTTGTTTTTCTGCTGTTTACCATTTTAGTCCCGAAAGTGCATTTCGTGCAGCAATCAGAACTGAATCTGGGTAATTTAAATAAGTTACTGCCAGTAAAGCATCGAAGGCTGACTTATCGCCAATTGCACCTAATGTTTTAATCAAAGCAGTTACTACTTCAGTTGAAACCATTTTTTCGTTTTCAACAGCATTGTTTGTTTCTTCAAGATATGTGACTAAAGGAGATACAGCACCTATAGGAGCCAGATTTCCAAGACTATTCACAACCCCAACAAATTCAGCATCAGATATAATTCCATCTTTATGTTCTTTTTTTGCAAGTTCAAAATAAGAAATAACACTGGAAGAAGCTCGAGTACATTTATTATCATTTAAGATTTTTAAAGCCCCAAGCTGCATCTGAACAAGTTCCTTAGTTTTATCAGTAGAATTGCTCATTAATAATATTGCCTCATTTAGCAAATTTTCTGCAATTTCTGATAAATTATTTTGAGAAATTTCGGAATTTTCTTTAATTAATGTATAAACAGAATTAATATTGTTATAATTTTTTGTATGGATCATTCGAATAATTTCATCCATACTTTGTGGAATCAGTTTTATTAATGAATTTTTCAACTCTGCAGAATATTTAGGAATTGTATTATTGTTATAATAATTGAAAAGAAGAATAAAAGATGTATTATCTCCTATTTCTCCTAAAGCAGAAATAATTGACTGAAGCAATGTACTGTCAATAAGAATCGGTTCGTTCTGAATCAATTCTCCCATTAAATTAACAGCAAAATTATTTGTATTAAAATAATTTTTTAATGCAAGAAATTTTGAAATAATTGCACATTTTACATTACTGCTTTTAAAATTCAAAAAAATAATATTTAAATTTCTTTCAATTTCCTGAATTGATTCAGCTGAAATTTTAACGCCGGAAAAATCTGGAAGTGCATAAATAGAAGTAACAGCCAGATTTTCAAAATCACGGTCATCTTGTAAATAATTGTAACTGTTTTTTACAAATTCAATTGCATTTGTAGAAAGCCAGAAACGCTCTGAATCAGTAGCTTCTCTAATAACTGTAATTTTATCAGAAATGTTACCTTTTAAATATTTTTGTTGTGCTGTTTGAGAAAATAATGGTAATGAAATAATTAATAACAAACTTAAAAATAATATTTTTTTCATATCAGCCTCATTTAAAGATGATTATTTATTATCATCAAATATTGCAAGCTCTTCTTCTACATCAAATTGTGGCTGAGTAGTTACATCAGGAGCTTCTTCCTCTGTTTTTAATAATTCAGGATCAGTTAATAAATTACTTTGAGATTCATTTGTTACACTGTTTGCTTCAGTTTTATTGTTTTCTGAATTTTCAACCTGCATCTGGTCGTTAGATTTATCTGAATCAGTATTCTGGTCTGCATCTGTAAGAGTAAGTGCATCATAAACTTCTTTTTCAGCCTGACTCATAGTATTATAAACATAACTTAAAACCTGATTTTTCATTTCCTGGTTTAAGTGAACACATTCAAAATGAAGTAAAGACTGATTATTCTGTTCATCATATTCTGCTGTACGAATTACACCATACATAACAATAAGCATATTCTGAATTGTAAACTGAAGGCTAACCTGAACATTAGAAACACCTTTTCCACCAATTCTGATTAAAGCTCCAGCTTCTGAAATATCTTCTACAAGACACTTATAACCATCTTTTGTTTGAATTGTATTATAATCTACAACAGCTTCTCTAATAATATAAAGCATAGCTTTAATATCGCACTTTGCACGAACCGCTTTTCTTTTTTGTGTTCTAATAAGATTATTTGAATGCTTTAAAGAAAGAGAGCTTTCACCAATAAAAAGACCATGACCAGTTACTGTTGTATCAAAAACATAACGGGCATCTGCTTTACGCCATAAATAAACATTAATTACATTTCCTACCCAAGCTTCTGCTGTAATTGGAATTAAATCTTTCTGACGTGGAACTGAAATAATAATTTCTTTACCGTTATTTAGAACTTCAGAAACAAAAACACCTTTTCCAGGAAGAATAATTCTGAGTTTTTGACCTCTTTCTAAAGAACGTGTATCAGTAATACCCTTTTTATCATCAGATTCATTCTGTAATTTTGTTCTGTAATTATAAAGTTTTGTAAGCAGCTGCTGTGTTTTTGTTGCAGATGAAGAACCGTCTTGTGCTGCTTTTGTATTGATCTGTGTCATACATTTTGTGAGTGATGCCATAGAAAAAAACAATGATGTAGGATTTTCTAATTCACAAATTTGTGCAACTGACCATAATAAAGATAAATCTGAAAATGTGAATTTTGAATCCAGCCCAGTAACAAAAAAATTGATTTTTGTTTTAAAGACTGAATAAAGTCCCATTGTAATTATGGTAAGAGACGCTAATAATATAACTGCAATTAAAATATACACAAATCCCTCTATATATAATATAATACCATATATTTTATGAAATTACACAAATTTACGGCTAACATTATAATCTTTTCTTTGATTTTTGTCATTTTTTTATGCCCTCCTTTATTGTATTTTTTTAACAATGAATCAATAACTGAATTAAAATGGTCTTTACCGGTAAATTATTTTTTCTATTTTTTATGTGCGTTATTCCTATATTTTTTTTATAAAGAAAAAGTGGAAATAAAAAATAAATTCTTTTTTCTTTATAAAATAATTATTCCTTTTACTCTTTGTTTTGGTACTATTTTTGCTTTTTCATTGATTTTTAAAGCCATTTCTTTTTTTATTAATTTTCCAGTTTCTACAGTTGTGATAAAACCAGATTCTGTTACAAATTGGTTATTCTGCATTTTTTCTTTTTTGTTTTCAGGATTTTTTGAAGAAGTTTTATATAGATTTTACTGCCCGGAGATTTTTAAAGTTTTTTTGACCAAAATTAAATCTGAAAAAATTGTTTTTTTTATTTCTGAAATATTAGCTTTACTATTATTTTCTTTGGCCCATGGCTATCTTGGAATTTTATCTTTATTTAATGCTGCAATTGCACATATTGTTCTTAGAATTACTTATAAAAAAAGTGAGACAGTTATTCCAGGTTTCATGGCACATTTTCTTTATAATATAATTTCTTTAATACTGTTATAAGTCCACAAGCTTATTTTTGAAGTAAAACTGTATTTCTTGTTTAAAAGTTCAGAGTAATATTGAGAAATTACTATAAATTCATTTTCTTCTGTAGATTCAAAAAAGTTCAAAGTTATCCACTTCTTATTTCCAAGTTCCATTTTAAGAACAAGTTCTGGTGTGTCAGAAGCAATTGACTCTCCTATTCCACCATGTCTTAAACTTAAAAGCTTACTTACCTTTGTATAATATTCATTTACACTTAAATTATATAAAAGTGCAACAGGTTGTTCCTTATTTTTTTCACTTACAGTAATACGCTGAACATCTGTTTCATCAAATTTACCGGCAACATTTTGTGAAATTATAGTTGGTTCACTCCAGTTTTGAACAGAAAGATCCAGATATTTATCTAAAGAATCATCAAGTTCATAAACTAAAGCTTTAGATGGCACCATTAAATATCTGGTAGATAATGCAAAATCCTGACCACCAAAAGTTAATTCTGAAAAAGCGTCATCTTCCAGATAATAACGCAGGAAAATTGTTGTATAATCTTCAAAACCGTAATTATTAAAATCTGTAATTTTTTCAGACAGTTTTCTGATAGTTCTCATTTGTGTAAGATTTTTAATAAAAGCTTCAACTTTTTGAGTGTCTGCTGGAATTGCTACTTTAGATTCTTCATCAGTTTTAATTACCCAAAAATCATCAGTTTTTATAAGATAAAGGCTTGCATTTCCCTGGCGGAATTGAAATTTTGTAATTCTATTTATATTTTTTTCATTAACCAGTTCTGTTTGAATTTTTACACTGGAGTCAGTTTTTGTAAAATGAGAATTAAATGAAAGAATATATGTGAAAAACAAAAGAACTGTTATGATGCTTAAAATTAAAGTCTTATTTAATTTCATTATTTAACTTCCTTTTGTGAAGCACAAATATTAAAAGTGCTGTAATTAAAACTAATAAAGGAATAACGGCGAAGAATATTCCATAAATAATATTTTTATATTTTGTAAATTGAGATTCCGATGTGATTTTATAAAAACTTGTATCGAATGTTGTTTTACTCTGCAGATTTGCAAGTTCTTCTTCATTATTTAATTTAAGTAATGCATTTGTTAAAAAGTCAAAGTTGCGATAATCATTATTTAAATATCCAAAATTCAATAAAGTATGTGTCATGTATTGATCTGGAATAACAATAATATTAGACGAAGAACAAGCTTTTTCATTAAAAAGTCCTGTAAGTGGGCCTGTAATTTGAACTCCAAGAATTTGTTTACCTTTTTTACTGTTATTTCCGTTTTCATTTCTAAGAACAAAAGGATTTGTTTCTATAAGACTTTCGTTCTGATTTTTATCAATATTATAAGACCAGCTGTTTTCAGTAGAATATAAATATGGAATTACATTTTCACCATAAATTTCAATTGGTGTTGCCCAGAACTGAGTAAAACCTAAAGCCGCATTTGGTTGAGGTAAAAGATTTACAAATAATGGATAAGCTATCTGTTCTCTGTAAACATTTTGGGAAAGCGAAGATGAATCTTCCTGACTTTCTAAAACAATTGTAGCAGAACTTTTATCTGCAGCAATTTTTGCAGGGAAAGTTATACCCCAGTTTTCAAGTATTTCTACAATATTTGTATTTTTGTTTTCTTTAAGCTGCCAGGTAGAAAAATCAACACTATATGGACTTATATTAAATAATACGTTTCCTTTGTTAGATAAAACATAATCTTCTATGGCAATTGCCTGATTTATTAAAATTTTGCTGTCTCCAATTACCATTAAAGGTCCGGTTGTGGAAGAAAGTTGATTTGCAAAATCAGGATCATTTAATTCAATGTTATTACAAATAAAGCCCTGTGAATTAAGCCATGGAATAATCATGCTGTATCCATTGTTATCATCAATAGACAAATCGTTTCCAATAACAATATTAATAAGTCTTGTAGTTCCAGTAATAAGATGTTTAATGCGACCGTCTAAATCGTATTCAAGGGTTTGTGCAGAAAGAATATAAGGAATAAGTTCAATATTTCCTTCATACTCTATTGTAATTGCGGAATATACATTTATATATTCCACTGTGTTAGAATTTTTTACAGCACTCATTTGCTGACTTGTTACACCATAATTGTTTAATAAAGTAAGTGCAGCAGAATCTTTATCCGGATCGATTATGGAAAGATTAATATTTTTTCCTGACGAACAATAAGTCTGTAAAAAGTCGGCAACATCTCTTACCTGAGGATAATATTTTGAAAGATTTCCAGATCTGTAATAAGTGATTTTTAAGTTACTTTCAGTTTTTTGCAAAAGTTTTTTTGTAAGTGAAGAAACTGAATAAGTTTTATTTTTAGAAAAGTCTAGTCTTGTAAACCATCTTTGACCATTTAAAATAAAAAGTACACAAATAACAAAAGCTAAAATATTATTATATTTTTCTTTATTCTTAAAAATTTTTCCTTGCTTTTTAAGTTTTACAATTACTGCCAGAAGCAAGAAGCCTGCGGTAAGTCCTGCAAACCAGGTAAAATCTCTTGTATCTATGATCCCTTTTCCTGCTGCATCAAAATGCCAGGCAAAACTTAAGGCTTTAAAAAAACTAGTGAAAAAATTATTAGATGCAATATAAAGAGTAAAAGAATGAGCTACATTCACAATGCCAATTATAATTGCAGAAATAATTACTGAAATAATGCTGTTATCAAATAATTCACTTATAAGTAAACAAAGACTTATTTCACATGCTCCAAAAAATACAAGACACAGAAAGCCTGTAAAAACTACACCAGAATCTATATTGCCAAACAAACTTACAAATAAAGGAACTGGCAGAATTAAAAGCAATAATACTAAATACTGTACCAGAATTGAAAGAAATTTTGCAGCAATAATTTTAAATAATGGAAGAGGTATAAAATCGTCATAAATGCTGTCTGAATGTTTAAAACATAATGCTGGAATAATAATTATGCTGATATAAGGAATGTTACTGAAAAATGGAGAAAGACTTGTATTTCCTGTAGCTGAAAAAAATGTATTTCCTATAAAAAAAGAAATTGCATTAAATAAACTGAAAATTAAAGCAATACAATAAAAATTTATATGATGAAAACTATTAACCAGATTATGTTTAAAAAATGCCGAAAACTTTTTCATATGCCTACTCGCTTTGACTGGTCAATTTCATAAATGCATCTTCCAGATTTTTACAACCTGAAGCTTCTAAAACTTCTTCTTCATTACCTTTTGCAGTGATTTTGCCATTACTTATAATACAGATTGATTTACACAAGGAATATACTTCCTGTAATAAATGAGTAGAAAGTAAAACAGACTTTGTTTCAGCCAGTTTAGAAATCAACTTTCGCATTTGAATAATCTGTGCAGGATCTAATCCGGAAACAGGTTCATCTAAAATTAAATTTGGTGGATTATGTATAATTGCCTGAGCAAAAGAAACTCTTTGAGAATATCCTTTTGAAAGAGTTTTAATTTTTTTTGTTAGAACTTTTTCAAGAGCACACTCATTTATAACATTTTTTATGGCTTTGTCTTTATTTTCACCCGAAAGTTCATGAATAGATGCGGCAAAATTTAAAAAATCTAAAACTACCATTTCTGGAGGTAAAATAGATTTTTCTGGCAAATATCCAATTAATTCCTTTGCTTTTTCGGGAGCTTCTGCAACATCAATAAAGTTTCCATTATTATCATCAACTAGAATCTGACCTGATGAAGGATAATGGAAACCACAAATGGCTTTCATAATTGTAGTTTTACCAGATCCGTTTGGACCAAGTAAACCGCAAATCTGTCCAGGAGCAACCTGTAAGTTTACATCCTGAACAGCAAATGAAGAGCCATTCGAAAAGAGATTGTTATAATTCTTAGAAAAATTATTAATCGCAATCATCAATTATTAGTACTGAATGTATTCTCCAAATACCCAACCTAAAGGTTCACCATCTTCAGACTGAATGTTATACCAGTAATTTTCAGCATTACCAATAGTATCTTTACTGTTTGTACAAGAAACAATATAAACAGATGTTACTTCATCTTCAAAGCTTGCTGCAACATCAGCTTTTGTGCTTGGTGAAACGCGAATATTAATTTTTGAATTAGTATCTGGGTTTACAACATAACCGTATGTATTAAGTGATGTAATTCCATCATCAAGAATATCATAAGGTTTTAATGATTCTTTTACAGCTTTTGCATATGAAAGAATTTCATTTGAAATATTCAATTTATTGATGTTGTTGAATAATTCTTCCTGAATTGTAACATCTTCAGTTGTTTTAAGCTGTGCAATAAGTTTACAAGCTTTTAAATCATTTTTATCAGCACTGATTTTTGAAACCATAATATAACCATTGCGAGTTACATAATTAATTTCATCGAAATATGAAATTTTGTACATTTCGAATTTTTCGTTTGCAATGTATTTTGAATCAAAAGTAATGATTTCGCCAATTGGAAGAGAACTGTTTTTTACATCAGCAATGTCTGGTGAACGGTAAACTGCAGCTGCTTTTTTTACAATTGCAATTTTTTCATTAAGACTAATGCGGTCTGTTAAAACCCAATATTCTTTTCCGTTGTATGAAACCTGATAAACAGTACATTTAACATCTTTTTTATTTACAACACGTGTTGATTCTTTTGTAACTGGAACTTTTTTACCATCTACATCTTCTGTAAGAACAGATAAAGCTGTACCTGCATCTACAGATACTTTCCATTCCATTTTTCCGTCTTTTTCAACATAAAGACTTCCCTGATTCTGAAGCATGATTGCATCAATTTCATTTGCAGCAAATACAGAAAAACTAAAAAGAGCTGCGATTACGCTTAAAATAATTTTTTTCATTTAAAGTTTCTCCTTACAAAATGTAGTCACTAAAAACTGGATTGCTGGTAAAAATGTCTTCAATACTTGGTGTAAGTGAAAGACTTAATACATTTTCTACAATTTCGATGATTACAGTTTCATCTTTAAGAGATGCTGCTTTGTTATTTACTCTCATTGCAGTAATATCATCAACTGAAGTAGAAACAGTTTCTGATTTTAAGAATACTTCACGATAAGAGCGTTCTGAACCATTTCTCCATGTTACTTTAACAAAGTTAATATCTGAATCAGCTGGGCAAGTATAATCATTATGAATAGCAACAAGTTTACCTACAGGAACTTTTGCAGCCTTTGAAGAAAGTCCATCAATAGAATCTTTTGAATAATTCATTGTATCTTCAATAACTACTGCAGCTTTTGCATCAGCTACTACTAAATCAGATAAAATCCAATAATCTTTCTGATCATAAAGAACTTTTATATAAACATCCTGATCTTTTTTACCAGCTTTTTTCATTTTCTGAGCTTCTACAACTTCATTTTCACTTTCATTAGAAGCAGGATAAGCATAAAGTGTCTGTCCGGCATTTAAAGTAATGTACCATTCAAGTTCACCATCTGCATTTTCGAACCACAAAGATCCTTCATCATAAAAAAGGACACTTGGAATAAGACTGATTGATTTTTCTTTTCCAGATTCATCAACAGTTTTTGCAACTGACTGATCAGCTACTGTTTCAGTTTTTTCTTTGTTACAGCTTGAAATAGCAATTGCTGCAAGAAAAACACATAAAACAAAACTAAGTTTTTTCATTTCTTTCTCCTTATAAAGAACTTTTTATATAAAACGAATTAAGTTCGTTAGTCTACATATGGAATATCTATTTGAAGACGATCTTTACATAGTTGTGCATTTGGATAAATCTTTTGTGCTTCTTCCAATAAAACTGGCAGCTGTTTGTCTGTATAGCGAGGACTAAAATGAATCATGTACATTCTTTTTGAATTTGATTCTTTTGCTATAGTCGCAGCCTGGCTTGCAGTCATATGTTTTTTTTCTTTTGCCTGATCAAGTAATGCGTCTTCGAACATACTTTCACAAATCAATAAATCAGAATTTCGCACTTCATCAATTATTGATTCTTTAAATAAAGTGTCTGTAACAAAACTGAATTTTCTTCCAAGTCTTCTTTCACCCATAACCTGTTCTGGTTTTACAATAGAACCATCTTGTGCCTGCACTTCTGAGCCATTTTGAAGTTTTGACCATAAAGGACCGCATGGAACACCAAGTTCTCTTGCTCTCTGTGGATTAAATTCCCCCGGTCTGTCGTGTTCTTCTAAAGTATAACCAACACAGGTTTTAGTATGATCTAAAGGAAATGCACGAACTATAAAATCTGGGGCTTCGTGTACAATGCAAGGTGCTGTAATTTCTTTTACAACAATTGGATAATTAATATACATATCAAGAACACTACGGCTAGATTCAATGTATTCTTTGATTTTTGGCGGACCATATATGTATAAAGGTTCTGTTCTATCTACTTGAGAAGAAAGCATTAAAATTCCAGGAAGTCCTGTAACATGATCTGCATGTGTGTGGGAAACAAAAATGGCATCAATTTTTTTCCATTTAAGATTAAGACGTTTTAAACTAACTTGAGTACCTTCTCCACCGTCGAATAAAAATAAATCTCCGTCTCTTCTTAATAAAACAGAGGTAAGATGGCGGTAAGGAAGTGGCTGCATTCCCCCACATCCTAAAATAAATGCTTCCATATTCATAAGAACATTTTACAAATTTTCACATAAAAAGTCATTACTTCTGAATAAATTGTGTTTTTTTAATTTTTTTAAATAAAACTACAAAACAAATAATGTTTACTGTATAAGTTAAAATCCAGGAAATTGGGTAAGAAAAGAAAATTGTAATTGGTACATGAAATTTAGGAATCTGGAAAAATGTCATTAAATAAACAATTCTAAAAAGACAAGCTCCAACTAAACTTGTAATTACAGGTACCAGAGAATGACCTATACCTCTTATTGCATTTGAAAGAGCATCCATTGTTCCACATAAGAAATAAGTTGTAAAAATTACCCATAAACGAACCATGCCAGCTTCTATAACCTGTGGACTTGATGTATAAAAACCTAAAAGCTGAGGTCCAAAATAAAGGAAAATAGAACTTAAAGTTACTCCAATTACAACTACAGCAGCCTGTGAAACCCAAACAACCTTTTTTATGCGGTCAAGTTTTTTAGCACCAAGATTTTGAGAACAGAAAGTCAAAGCACCCTGTGAAAAACCGTTCATTGCAGTATAAACAAATCCTTCCAGGTTGCAGGCAGCAGAATTACCAGAAATAACAATTTTTCCAAAGCTGTTAATAGACGACTGAATAATAACATTTGAAAAAGAAAACATTATTCCCTGAAAGCCTGCTGGTATACCAATTTTTACAATTTTTACAAAAATTCCTTTATCAACTGCTAACTGTTTTATATTTAAATGAAATTCATCCTGTTCTTTAATCAAAATCCAAACTACAAGTGCTGCTGCCAGTGTCTGAGAAATTACAGTAGCAATTCCAACTCCTGCAACACTCATTCTGTATCCAATTACAAAAATCAAATTCAAAATAAGATTAATTAAGCCTGAAAAAAACAGAATATATAAAGGACGCTGAGTATCACCTTTTGCACGCAATAAAGCACTTCCAAAATTATAAATCATAGTAGCAGTAATTCCGCCAAAATAAATCTGGAGATATAAAGCTGCAAGATTTAGAACTTCTTCCGGGGCGCCCATTAAAGTTAAAATGCCTTTAGCACTAAAAACACCTGCGACTGTAAGAATTAAACCGCTGTAAATTGAAAGCAGCATGGCAGTATGAACAGTTTGTTGTAATTTTTCTTTATTTTTTGCACCAAAATAATTTGCAGCAACTACATTAGTTCCAACTGAAAGGCCTGTAAAAAGATTAATTAACAGATTTATTAAAGAACCGGTGGAACCAACAGCAGCAAGAGCTTCATCACCGGCAAATTTTCCTACAACTACCAGATCTGCGGCATTAAATAAAAGCTGTAAAACACTTGAAAAAATTAATGGAATTGAAAACTGAAGAAGCTTTGTTAAAACAGGTCCTTCAGTCATATTTATTTGATTCTTAGTCATTTTTATAAATCCAGAATATCAAGCATATCCTTAAAAAAATGATTTTCTACTTTTGCATTATTCATTAATTCGCCATAACTATAATACTTAGTCTGTTCATAAAGGCGACCAAATAAGATAATTTCTTTTCCATCTGAAGTTTTGTCATAACTGATATTGTATAAAATATTTTTGTATGTAAACTCCATAGTTTGTTTAACTTGAATTTTAAAGTAAAAATCATCTTTAGTCATAAACGTATAATATCAAATTGCAATTTAATTGTCATATAGTTTATGATATATTCTTAATATGAAGATTGTATTTTTTAGCAGCAACTCAAATATTTTTAATGAACAGACCTATCTTATAAAAACAATGCCTTGCTGGCAGTCTTTATGGGATTCATTTATAAATGCACATAAAGAACATGAATTTATATGTATTTCCCAAAAACCTGCTCTTTTTATGCCAGAAAATACAATTATCTGTGAAAAAGATGATACCAAAGAATTTGCTTTGGAAATTGCATTGCAGAAACCTGATGTTGCAATTGCACTTTCATTTTGGACAGATCTTTTTGACTGGCTTCCAGTTAAAGATGCTTTAATTGCCCAGGAACTTGAAAAAATGAATGTAAAAGTTCTTTGCAATACTGTAGCTGCAAGTCTTTTATGTTTTAACAAAACTGAAACTCAAAAATTCTTTGATCAAAATCATATTCCCCAGCCTTCCTCAATCTTTGTTAATCACGATTTGTACTTTTGCGGTGGAAACAGAAAAGAAATTAAATATAACGTTTATAAAGAAGCAATAATTTCTGAAATTTCCAAATTACATTTTCCTTTAATAATAAAAGATCCTGTAAGTCTAAGTTCTTATGGAATGCAGGTTGTAAATACTAAAGGAGAAGCTGCAAATTATTTAAACTCAAAAAAACATTCTTCCGACAGACTTGTACAGGAATTTATTGATGGAATTAATTTTGGTGTGGAATTGTATGGCTATTATGAAAATCTGGAAGAAAAATCTGGATACAAATGCAATATTATGCCCCCTTTTACTTTTAGTGTGAATCAATACGGTATTACAAGTCCTAAGCAAAGTGTTAAATATGGCCCTGTAATTTTAAATGACGAGCTGCAGGAAAAACTTGTGTCTCTTGTAAAAGGAATTGCAGACAAGTTAAAGCTGGTGGGCCCTGCACAAATAGATTTAATATATAAAGACAATACTTTTTACATTATTGAAATAAATCCACGGTTAAGTGGAATGACAAGTACCTGTTGTTCAAGTCTTGGAATTAATTTTTATGAAATGATTTATGCTCAACTTATAGAACACAAATCCTTTAATTTTAAGGATTTTTTTCCTGTTCTAAACTGTAAACTCCCATTACTAAACTATGAACAACTTGAAAAACTAAAGGAGCTTTCTTTTATAAAATTCATAAATCAGATAAATAATCTTGAAGCAAAACAGGAACGGGAAAAAGGTTATTGTGAAATTGTGATTTGTGGAAAAAACAATGAAATTCTAAAAGAAAATCTGCAGTTTCTTCTTAAAAATTACCCGGAATGTGTAGAAGTGGAATTTATAGAAAAAGCTGCAGAATTAATTGAAAAATTTGAAGATTTTATTGGTTGATTTCAATTGTCTGACTTAAAAAAGAAATATCTTTAGAAGAATAATCTTTCTTTTCAACCAAAGCTTTTATATCTTCTTCTGAGTATTTATTTGCAGGATAAACAATTACAATACTTTCATCTTTATCTTTCAAAAAGTTTACAGTTCCCCATTGAGTGTAACGGGTTGCGCCAATTGAAATCATAACCTGGGAAGGCTTATTTAATTCCAATAAATAACTGTTCAGGTTTTCTAGTGGACCTTCATTTTCCTGTGTATTAAACTTTTCTTTTATCCAGTCTAAAAGCTGAGAATAAATATAACTGTAATCTTTTACAAAACTGTTTTCTCCGTATTCAAAAAGCTGATTTTCTCTTCTTAAATAGCAGGCAATTTTGTAATCATTAATAATACTTTTAGAGTCAAAACTTCCCATAGGAATAAAGTTTTCAGAATACCCTTTACTAGCCTTTCCCCAGTTCTTTTTTTCACTGATTTTTTTTGCCCCTTCTTTACGAATAGAACAATCATTAGAAGCTGCAAATGCAATTGGTTTTATATTGCAAACCTGATTTTCCTTCCATTCCAAATTACAGGCAATAACACATTCACATTCAATCTGAAGTTTTTCATCTTTCTGTGGAAAAACAATTTTATGACTGTCAAAGGGATTTTCCTTCAAAAAATCAGGAATTACTTTTTCTTCTTTTCCGGCAGGCAAATATGTTGGAAATATTCCTTTTGGCGCTGTTGCATCTTTACTTTTTATATTTATAAAATCTCTGGCTTCACCAGCCTGTTCTAAATGTCCTGTAAAATTTCCAGCCACACCAAAAGCTGGTATTTTATTCAAATCAAAAGTCATTTATTAAACTCCATATTCTTCAAGAATCTTTTTAATTTCTGGCTTAATCAACATAAACTGTTCAACCAATATAGGATCATAATTTTTTTCTGCACCAGATTCAATAATAGCAAAGGCATCTTCTAAATTAAGTGTGTCTTCTTTATAAACGCGCATTGTAACAAGAGCATCAAATACATCTGCAAGTGACATTATTCTGGCACTTAAAGGAATGGAATGTTTACTTAACCCTTTAGGATAACCAGAACCATCCCAGCGTTCATGATGATATAAAGCAACATTTTCCGCCATACGAATTAATTTATTATCATTTTCATATGCCAGAACATTTTTTACAATTTTTGCTCCTTCAATTACATGATTTTTAATCTGATTTTTCTGCTCTTCTGTAAGTTTTCCTGATTCAAGAAGAATAGAATCTGGAATTGTAATTTTTCCAATATCATGCATTGGAACAGCTTTTACTAATCTTTCAATATAAAGATCATCAATAGTATTGGGATAAATCTGATTTTCTTTACATTTTAAACACAAGCATTCAACGTATTTAATAATACGCATAACATGATTGCCAGTATTTTGATTACGGTTTTCTACTAAGTTGGAAAGTCTGATGATTGTATTAGTTTGTAAACTAATCAATTCTTTTTCTTTTGCAATAACATTATCATTTGCAATACGAAGACGATTTTCCAAATCATTATGAATATTCATAAAAATAATAATGATTGGAACTGTAAGACCTGTAACTATTAAAGAAACACCATAATAATAAAGCTGAATAAATTCTGAAATGGTAGGAACAAGGAAGAACAGGAAGAAACAGAAAAATTCCAGCTTTGTAATAATTTTTTTATTTTTTAAAAGAAAGATGAATCCACTGAAAATTATAAATCCATTAATTACAACAGATAAATAATGGTGCGATCCTCTGGAATAAACATGACTGTCTGAAAATGAGTAATATAATCCCATAAATGGAGTAAATATCAAAACAAGCATGTAGATTCCAACAATTATATAACATCCAGCCCACAGATAATAATTTTTGGAGTCATTATTTAAAAATGCAAAAATATAATGAATAAAAGAAAGGAAAATAAACGGCTGAACCATATAAAATATGAAATGAGATATTTTCAGCACAACAAATAAAGCTTTTGAAGGTGTTCCATCTAAAAGCCAGGTTAAAGAATCTGAAAAAGCAAATGCAATAAGAATTCCTGCACAATGAACAAGCCATTTATTTGTTCTATTCTTCTTTAAATTTACAATTATAAAAAAAAGAATAAGTGCATTATAAAGGTCCAGAATGACATTAATTGCAGTAACATGAGTAATATTTAAAAGCTCCATCATAAGTCACTCCCGTATTCCTTCATAATTTTTTCGATTTCAGCTCTAGATTCAATAAAAACTGGAACCAGCTGTGGATCAAAATGCTGTCCTGAATCATCAGTTAAAATCTGGAATGCTCTTTCAATTGTAAAAGGCGGTTTATAACAGCGAGGTGAAACAAGTGCATCAAAAACATCTGCAACAGCCATAATTCTTGCACTTAAAGGAATGTTTTCTGCAGTAAGTTTTTCAGGATATCCTGTTCCATTCCATTTTTCGTGATGATAGGTGGCAATTTCAGTGGCAATTTCTACATAATCAGTGTTATTACCAATCCCTAAAATTTCTTTTACAATTCTTTTGCCTTCTGTTGTATGATTTTGCATTTTTGCAAATTCTTCATCAGTAAGTTTTCCCGGTTTTTTAAGAATATAGTCTGGAACTACAATTTTTCCAATATCGTGTAAAGGAGCAGCTTTAGTTATTAAATCAATATAATGTTCTGTAAGCTGGTCACTATAAATCCCCTTTTCTTTTGCATTTTTTGCAAGGAGATTTACATAAAGACTTGTTCTTTGTACATGGTTTCCTGTATCTGAATCCCGGTTTTCAACAAGGTTGGAAAGGCTGTTAATTGTGTTATTTTGTATTGCAATAATTTTTTCTTCTTCATGAACAATCTGTTCCTGAGTAGCAATTACCTGATTTTCAAGATTAATATTTAAATTAATAAAGATTATAAAGAATGAAATGGTTATACCAATGTTGATTAATGAAATTCCATAAAATGCAATCTGAATAAGCTGCATTGCTACTGGAATAAACATAAATGAAGCAAAAGCTAATCTTAAATTTTTAGCAATTTTATTCTTTTTTGAAAAAGTAATAATAATTGCTAAAATCAAAAGAATAAACTGATAAATTAGAGAAATATAGTAAAAGTCACCTCTGTGGTAAACATTGTTTTCATCGATATAATAGTAAAACGGATAAAACAGAGTCACCATTAATCCGACTAAAAAGCCAATAAAACAAATAAGATTAATTGTATTTACTGCTTTTTTATGCTTTTTAACATTAAAGAATTCAACAATGAATAAAATATATGCATTATAAATGGCAATAGAAAAGAAATAAAAACAGAAATTACAAAAGCGAACCCAGAAATAAGAAATTTCAGTGTTTTTTTGTTCTGCAAAAATTGCCAGACAGTCAAAAATTGCCAGGAAGAAATCTACAAGACAAGTAAGAGCAAAAAGTTTATCAATTTTTGTTCTGTTTTTATTATTGAGATAAACTGAAAAAATGATAAAAAAAGCAATTACACTACTGTAAATATCTAAACATTTGTTAATTGTTGAAAGAATTCCTGCGGGCATAGAAACTTCCTCCAGATAAACCTGAATTCTTAAAGAACTTAAGTAATACTAAAGATTATAAGTCCGATTCATTAATTTTGCAAATGTTTTAAAATTACATTTTATAAGATTAGCGGTGTTTTAATTTTTTAATTACTACTTTATGCCAGAAAGCACGCACTTTTTCAGCACTGCTATATGCATAGTAAACAGCTTTTAAAGGTACATCCCAGCTTCCTGTTCTGTGAATATTTTTTCCGCCAAAATTTGCTTTGAACATATATAAACCGTGCATAGGATGATTTTCATCTTTTCCTTCTGGTGGCATTCCATACATATCATAATATTTACTGCCATAAGCTTTAGCATCTTTCATGGCTGTCCACTGTAAAAGATGATTTGGCATTAAATTACGCTTGTTGTTGCTGGAAGCGCCATAAAGATAAATACTTTCAGTTTTACTGAATAAGGTTACAATGCTTGCAATTTCATCACCTTCATGTTCAGCAATATAAAGATTAATTTCTGGAACATCTTTTCCTTCTTTCAATTCTTTTGCAGAAGAAAGAATTAAATCAGCATAATATGATTTTGCATGACTTGCATTTCCATCTCTGGCATTTGTTTCTTTAGTAAGTTCATAAAACTTGTCAATTTTTGAAGTAATATCCTGAGAATCACCATTATATTTTTTTATAACAACGCCTTTTCTTTCACTTAAACGAATGTTATAACGCCATTTTTGATGCATTCTGGAAAGAATTTCATCTTCTGAACCTTCAAGACTTACAAGTGTACTGTCTGGTGGCTGAATATCTACTTTATTTTTCTTAAGTTTAATTTTATCTGCCCAGGCTACGGTTTTAAGACCATAATTAAATAAATCTCTGTCTTCAAGATTTGTAAAAGTAACATCCGGATCAAAACGAATACAAATTGTATTTGAAGGAAGTAATGGTTTTAATACTTTTGCAAGTTCACTTAGTAAAGTTGCAAATTCTATAGCCTGAGTTTCTGGGGTAATAAAGTCCTGCTGAACAACTGCAACTGTATTTCCATCATCTGCCATGGCTGCATCTATAACTTCATCTGGAGTACATTCAAAAGGAAGACCTGGCATTAAAGGAATATAAGCAATACTGAATATGCCTTTTATAAAACTGCGATTTAATACAGCCATTTCAAAAGATTTTTCATAATCTTCATTGGTAAAAGGTGATTTTTCACAACCCTGCTTTTTTAAGGTTTCAATGTAATCTTTAGAAAAAGCAATTTTTACATCGAAACGGTTATATTGCCATCCGTGTCTGGTTTTAAATTCACACCAGAAAGGAGTCTGTAAAAAAGTTCCCTGGTTTGGAGTCTGTGATTCAGTAATTTTATTTATTTTAATGTCAAACATAAGCCTAGTTATGATTTAATCTCCAATCAATAGTTTTGCGAAGATATTCAATGTATTCATCATCTTTACACATAGTTTTACCATAAGCATTTGAAAGTTTTGCAACAGGTAATTCATTACATTCTGTAACTTTCATAACAATATTCAAAGGTTCTACATCTGTGTCGTTTGCAATATATGTTCCAATTCCAAATGCAACTTTAATTCTGTTTTTAAAGTATGCATACAAATCAGAAGCTCGTTTAAAATCAAGGGAGTCGCTAAAAAGTAAAGTTTTATTTTTTGGATTTACTCTTTCGTCGTGATATTTATCATAATAATTCTGATAGTGTTTAATCCACTGTTCACCCCATTCGTAAGGGTCTCCAGAGTCGTGTCTTACACCACCAAAAAGAATTGAATATGTATATTCCATATCAAGATGTGTTGCTGCATCTCCAATTGTGTCTGTAAGATATGTACCGTTTAAAACTCCATATTCATCAGTCCAGGCTTTCATTGCAAATTTATTTGAATAGGCAGGATTGTACATTGGGTTACCCTGACCTACACACATAATAAATTCATGGGCCATTGTTCCAACAGGAATTACATTATATTTTTTTGCAAGATAAACATTTGAAGTACCAACACATTTTGAATCTTTGTAGTTTTTATTATTTTCACAAAGAGTTTTTACAGCCAAATCCTGAGCTTCTGCAGAAAGACGGCGGCGTAAACCAAATTCCGAAAAACCACCAAGGTTATATTCGCCGGAAATAAGCCAGTTTTTCTTTTCTTCAAGTTTGCGTTTGTACTGCTCAAAAAGTTTATTATAATCGTAAGCCATTCTAAAATAAACTTCGTTTACAATTGCAAGAATTGGAATTTCATACATAGAAGTGTTAAGCCAGGTTCCTTTAGCTTCAAGGAAAAGGCCGCATTCTGAATTATTAGAAATAGTAAAATCTTCGTAACGAGGTTTCCAGATTTGAAGATGGTCCAGATAATCTTCATGAAGCCATTCAATTTTTGCAAGATAATCAAGTTCATCCTGTGTAAATCTTAAGTGGCAGTATTCATGAATCTGTTCTTTAATTTCTTCTACCATTTCGTCGGTAAAATGAACACCAGCATTACGACATTTAAATGTCCAGTTGGTTTTATAGCTTGGGAACTGATGATAAATGGCCTGTCCCATTGAAAATTTATATAAATCTGTTTCCAATAAACTATTAATAATGTGATGTAATTTCATAATTTACCTTCTTTTTCTATCAATTAACCAATTTCAGAATTTACTGCATTTACAGTTTTAATTTCTTTTCCGTCAGCAAGCAATTTTTTACCTGCAATCTGAACTACACCGTCTTTTGCTGCAATCTGAACTGCAAAAAATTCATCCCCTGTAATTTCAGCTTTTTTGCTTGCAGCAGGATCAGCGCCTTCAAGAACAATTTTTGTTCCAGGTTTTGCCCAGGAAACATCAAGAACTTCTACACAATCTTTACCATCTGCATCTTTGTAGTCACCTGCCAAAAGCATACCACGGCTTTCTACGCCACGCATTGTTCTAGGTGCAAGGTTTGAAGCAATTACAACATGTTTTCCAAGTAAGTCTGATTCTTTAAGATACATGCGTAATCCAGACTGAATTGTACGAGGTGTTCCAGAACCGTCATCCAAAGTTTCGATATAAAGTTTTTCGCCTTCTGGATTTGGTTTTACATCTATAATTTTTGCAACAGTTAATTCAATTGTTGAATTAAAGAAAGCTTCCTGCTGTTCAACTGGAAGAACTGCTGGTTCTGCCTTTTTAGCTTTTTTATCTTTTTTGTCAGCTTTCTTTTCTTCTTTTTTGTTCTGCTGTCCACCAAACTTTTCGCGGAAAGCAAGCATTGTTTTCTGATCAAGTGGTTTAAAGAATACTTCTGTTGGTCCTACAGTTGTAAGACCTTCTGTACAACCAAGATCTGCCCATGTATAGCCAGGTTTTGTTTCCATGCCTACTTTCTTTTCTTCAATTGTTTTTCCAAAGTAAGACATGATTTTCTGAGTATATTCAGGCATATAAGGATTCATCATAATCATTAAATCTTTGATAACATAACAAAGGTTATGGATTAAGCTGTCTGCCACTGCAGGATTTTCTGTACGAGCCTTCCATGGTTCTGTTGCCTGGAATTTTTTGTTACAAATATCAGAAATTTCAAACATTGTGCGGAAAGCATCTTTTAAGTCTGCCCATTCAAGGTATTCTGTAGCTTTCTTTTCAAGTTCTTTTACCTGGGACATAAGTTCTTCATCAACAGGAGCATCTGGGATTTTTCCTTCGTAATATTTATTAACAAAAAGTAATGTACGATTAACAAGGTTTCCAAGGTTACCAATTAATTCACCATTAAGCTTTTCCATAAAGTCTTTCCAAGTGAACTGATA
>JAKSTH010000080.1 GCA_024402655.1 Treponema sp.
TGGCAGAAGCAAAAGCTGATGATGGCAGCCTTTTATATAAATATGGCGTTATCTTAAATTACCTTTTCTCTTTAGACAAACTGGAAGAAATTGTAAACAAACAGCTTACAGTTCATGTTGTTGAAAAGAAAATTCCTTATATTGATGATAATGGCGAAAAAGTTAGTCCAACAGAACCTAATGGTTATAAGTTTGAACTTTTAGTTCTTGATATGATTCACATGATGAAAAATAACCTTGCTTTTGAAGTAGTTCGCGAAAGAGAATTTGCACCTATCAAAAATCTTCATGGAGTAGACAGCGTAGATTCTGCAAGAGAATTACTTATTAAGAATGGTGTAAAACTTTAATTCAAGGATTTTCTCATGGCCGAAAGAGTATTTGCATTTACCGGTAAAGGTGGAGTTGGAAAAACTTCCCTTTCTGCTTTAATGGTAAGACTATTAGCACAACGCCATCCAGATAAAAAAATTCTTGCAATCGATGCAGATCCTGCTATTGGACTTGCTACTGCATTGGAAATTACTGTAGACAGGACCGTAAATGATGTGCGTCTTAATTTTATAGATGAATTAGACGCTCCAGACAGTCCTTCTGCAGTTCAGGTTTTAAACGATGCACATTACGAAATAACAAATACAATTACAGATTGCAAAGACTTCTGTTTTATGGCCATTGGTCGCCCAGAAGGAGCAGGCTGTTATTGTTCTATCAACAGTTTCTTAAAAGACATTATTGGTGAGCTTTCAGAAAGTTTTGATTATGTTGTAATTGACGGAGAAGCAGGAATTGAGCAGGTAAATCGTCGTGTTATGGAAAAAGTAACAGACCTTATTCTTGTTAGTGACTCTTCTAAAAAAGGAATTGATGTAATTAAAACAATTAAGAATGTTGCAAAAGACTTAGAAATGTTTTCCAAAGACCATGCTATAATCAATAGAGTGCGTAATGAACAAGCTTTGGAATACATTGATATGACAGACCTTTCGCTGGCAGGTTATATTCCAGAAGATGACAGTCTTGAATTACTGGATATAAAAGGTATGAGTCTTATGAACCTGGCAGATGACAGCATAACAATCAAAAAGTTTACAGAAATTCTACAAAACATGGGTGTATAAATGAAAGACCTGAAACACATTCATTTTTATGAAAAACTTTTAGATGAAGCTAATAATGATTTAGTTCGAAAAGAAAAGGAAAATGGGAAAATTGCAGTTGGATATACCTGCTACTATGTTCCTGAAGTCCTTTTAAATGTAGGAAATGCCTTTAGTGTAAGACTTAGAGCTCCAAGAACCGGTTCTCTGGATATTTCTCAATATTACATGACTCCGTTTATTTGTGGTTATACCAGAGCACTTTTTGAAAGAGCCTTTGAAGGCGGCTACAACTTTTTAGACTATTGGGCTTCTTCCGAAACCTGTCAGCAAATGAATCGTGTTGTGGAAAATGTTCACGAACTTAAACTTATAAATAACGAAAAATTTGGTCATGGTATTATTGATGCACCATTAAAAGTTACGGAACATGGTCTTAAACATTATGTAACTCAGATTAAAGCAGAAATTCTTGAACCACTGCATAACAACTATGGTATAGATATTTCTGATGAAGCAATTAGAGCGGCAGTAAAAGAACACAACGAAATGTGCGCCATTTTTGAAGAAATTTCAGAAATGAGAAAAGAAATGAATCCACGTATCACTCCAAGAGAAATGCATATTCTTTCTTTAGTTTCTTATGCCTGCCCTACTGCCCAGATTCTTCCATATTTAAAAGAAACTTTGGAAGATCTTAAAAACAGAACTCCAGATGAAAAAAATAAATGGAAAACAAGACTAGTTGTAGTTGGTTCAGAACTAGACGATTATGCCTTTTCGGAAATTATGGAATCCTGCAAGGCTTATGTTGTGGCAGACCGCTATTGTTTTGGAACAATGCCTGGAAGACAGCAGATTCCTCTCAAAGCTGATGAACCTGCATTAGAACAAGTTTGTAAATATTATCTTGATACAAATATGTGTCCCCGCTTTATGTCTCAGGAAAAAGTAATGCAGCGCCACGAAGAATTACTTAAATATATAGAAGAATTTAAAGCAGACGGTATTGTTTACGAACAGGCAAAATTCTGCGACTACTGGGGCTACGAAAAATTGATTGGAGGAGCATATCTTAAAGATAAGAGCACTGTTCCTGTAATGAGTGTAGACCGTGAATATGTTATAAGCGGATCGGGTCAGTTAATGACTCGTGTACAGGCTTTTGTAGAAAGTATAAGCATTAAAAAAATCCAAAAAAACCGAGGTACAAACTAATGGCAGATTCAAGCAAAAATTATAAGAAAAAAACAGCCATCTATAAGCACCGTGAGTGGCGTGGATTTGCAGATACTTTCTACGATTATGGACAGTGGCTTAAATTATGGCGAATCCTTATTGTATGGTTTGTTCGCCATCCTATTCAAAATGCAAAAGCCTTGTTCAGATATCGCTGGATGTTTACATATCTTACAGTTCCATCTTTCTTTGACCGAATGATGGCTGGTATGAAAGGTGCAGCTCTTAAAGGTGCCAGAAATAATATGAATACACTGGCAATTGTTGTAACACAAATGCTTACAGATATTTTCTGTGCAGACTTAAATCTTCATCCAAATTCTAAAAAAGCAGAAGCACTTGGCAAAAAAATTATTCTTATGGATGAACTTGTTCCAATTCTCATTACAAAAGGTTTTAAAGGATATAAACCAATTTTACAGCAGGAATTCCCAGCTTATCTTCCTTCTTTAATTAATCAGTATTCAACAGTTCATTATATTGGTCAGTCAGAAACTTATGGTCTTCCTGCAGATGTTTGTCCACTTCCTTCTTTAGAAGCAGGCATTGCTATTGATGACGACTATCCAAAACTGGCGACAACCTGTTTCATTTCCTGCAACATGCCTTGCGACGGTTCAATCATGACCTCTGCATTACAGGATCGCCGCATTGGACTTCCTTCCTATGCATTAAATATTCCACTTCGATGGAAAAGAGAAAATGTTCAGGAATATGCTGTTGAAGAATATATGGCTTGTATTAAATTCCTTGAAGAACACACTGGTGCAAAATATGATTGGGATGAACTGAAAAAAGCCTGCGAAATTTATAACAAACAGACAGCCCACAAAATTGAAAAGTGGGAAATGAATATGACAGATATTTCCCCACATACCGGTTCATCTGCCTGGCTTTACAGAATTTTTGAATATCAGGCCGCATGTGGTACAGAAATTGCACTTAAAAACGATGAAAAAGTTAATAAATATTTAAAAAAGCAGGTTGCTGCAAATAAATTCCCTAAAACTGTTAAACACAGAGCTGTTTTATGGAACACACCTGCAAATATGTATGCAAACTTTAATGCCTGGCTTTTAAACTGCTGGGGCATTGATTCAGTTGCAGAAATGATTGATTTCCAGGGTTCAGAATTTATAGATACTTCTTCAAAAGAATCTATGCTGGCTGGAATTGCAAAAATGGCTCAGGGTTCTACAATGCGTGTTCATACAAAGGGTGGTTATCACGTAATTCTGGATGATTTGTGGGTTAAAGTTGAACAATTTAATGCAGATATGGTTATTATGTTCGATCAGATTTCCTGCAAAGGTGTTGGTGCAATGCAGGGACTTTTTGAAGAAGAAGCCAGAAGACGAGGAATTAATTTTGTCTGGGTTCCACAAGATTTAATGGATCCTACAACAATTTCCCGCCGCTCAATGCGAGACCGCATCAACAGTTTTATGGATACAGTAATGAAAGAAAAACCAGTACAACCAGATCTGGTAGAATTTGATGATAGTGAAAGCTGGTAGGAGGAATATATGAAATATTTTGGTGGATGTGATGTAGGTTCAACATACGGTAAATGTGTAATTATAGATGAAAATGGTAAAATTGCAGGTAACGCAACAGTTCGTTCAAAAATCAATCCTGTACAAACTGCAAATCTTGCTTTGGAAGAAGCGATTTCAAAAGTTGAAGGCTTAAATAGTGCAGAAGAACTTACTTATCTTGTTGGAACCGGTTATGGAAGAAATAAAGTTCCATTTGCAGATGAAAACATTTCAGAAATTTCCTGTCATGCTATGGGTGTGTATGTTACAGATCCAAGTATTACTGGTATTATTGATATTGGCGGCCAGGATGTAAAAGGCATTGCTATTGATAAAGATGGTACTGTAAAAAACTTTGCCATGAATGACAAATGTGCTGCTGGAACAGGAAAATTCTTTGAGGCTATGGCCCGTGCTTTTGAAATGTCTTTAGAAGATTTTTGTAAACTTTCGCTTACAGCAAAAAATGTTATTCCAATTACTGCTCAATGTGCAGTTTTTGCTGAATCAGAAGTTATTTCCCTTGTAGGCGAAGGAAAACCAATGGAAGAAATTGCAGCAGGACTTCAAGTTTCTATTGCAAAGAGATGTTTTGTTATGGCAAAAAAAGCTGGTACAGACGGCAAAATCACTTTGACTGGTGGTTGTGCTAAAAACGAAGGTCTTAAAAAAGCAATTGAACAGGTTTTAAAAATTCAGATTGCAGAACTTCCAATTGACCCACAGCTTATGGGAGCTTTAGGTGCTGCAGAATATGCCAGACAAATGGGTATGCAGGAACAAGCATAAGGAGAAAAACTGAATGAATATTTTTCTTAAAGTTTTAATGATAATTGGAATCATACTGGCTGTTTTTTTTGTTATCACCTTCCTCATTTACTGGTTCAATCTGGACACAAAACTTGTAAAACTGCTGGAAAAGCCAATGACCAAACATTATGACAAAATGAAACGAGACAGAAAGATTTAATGAATATTTTTGACAAACCAATTACAAAAATTCTTGAATATATAAAAGAGGAAACCATTCTTCCTCTTAGTACAAAAGTTCTTCCACTGCAACCTGCTGAAAAAAATCCTTTTTTAATGGAAAGGGACACTCAGCTGGAGTTGGGAGGCTTTCCAAAAGATTCAATCAATATTTATGTTCCTTCTTCAAATATGCAGAGCTTGAAAAATCAGATTTTAGGCCAAACACAAAAACTTGAAGCTGGAGTATATTGCATTGGAAATCCTGAACTTTCAGGCAGCAAAGAAAATCATATCTCTTTTGGTAAAATCGTTTTATTAGAAACAGAAACACTCCCAGATGAACAATGGTATAACTTCACACAATCTGAATTAATAACCGACTCAAAAATCTACTTAAAAGACATAATGCTTCGCCAATCTTCCACCCATTACAACACAAACTTTAGAGTCAGCAAAAATGCAATGAAAAATGGATTTACACTGGAAGCCCTTGGAAAAACCTATTTATCTGCCTTTGAAAAAATTGAATGTGTAAAAAGTGCCACAATTATTCTTATAATTGGAGACAGCAGTTTATATAAAAGCCTTTTAGAAACTGCAGAAAAAATCAAAGAAATTACACTAGCCTTGAATCATATTTTTGATGGAATCGATATGGATTGTGGACATTGTAATCTGGTAGAAATATGCAATGAAGTAGAAGGCATGCGAAAATTACATAAAAAGAGATCCTAAAATGAAAAAAGTTTTCCCCTTATTTTTAATATTAATTTTAATGCTTTCCTGCAAGAAAAATTCAGCAATCAAAAGTCATAATCTGGAATTTCAATTGCTTACAGACACAACAATTCAAACCTATGATGATAATGATTCTTCTAAACTAAAATTTAATCTTCTTGCAGCAACAAAGGACAACCAGATTCTGGATAAATATTATTCTGGAAACGGAAACACCATTACTATTAATTCCATAGAAATCGAAAATGACAAGCCTCTCCTAAAAATCACAACTTCATATAACCGTGCATATTTAAATACTGTAAGTGCACCTTTTTGGGCAGATATAAATGAATGGCTTATTTTTGAAGATAATGCATTCAAAAAAATTTTTTCATATCCGCAAAAACAGGGAAATCAGGAAGGTCCAAATATAGAATTGCTGGAGTCCAAAATAGAAGCAAATCACATGACTTTAATTTATGACTTTCAGCAATATGGATTTGAACGGGCAGCAGGTTTTGGAACAATCACTATAGAAATCAACCAGCAGGATGAAAAATATTATCTTTCAAAGTTCGAATACGATGTAAATGGTCACTTTAGAGTTGTTGACGAAGAAGATGATATATGGGTTCCAGATCAAAATGGCGACAAACTCGTACCAAGAGACATTAAAGCAGAAGATTTCTTTAAGCGTTTTTCATTTACAAATCTTAACATATTATTATTTATTGGAAATTAATAGAAATTTTTAGTAGAATTGTTTTCATAAAAATTAGTAGGAGAAAATTTAATGAAAAAAATTATTTTTACTGTAGCTTTGCTAGTTTCGGCTTTAGTAATGTTTGGTTGTAAAAGTCCTTGTTCACATGAAACTTTTACATATGATTCCGACAACACTCATCACTGGAAAGTATGTGACCTTTGTGGAGAATCTTTTAACAAAGAAGTTCATGATGACCATAATTTTGTAAAAGCAGGTAGTACAAATATTCAGTTTGAATGTTCAGAATGTAATGAGACTTTTCTTAAGACAATTAATACTAAGCTCAAAGGTATTTCTAATTCGTATATGGAAATTAAAGATGCCGAAATGTTAAAGAGTTTAGGTGTTGAACCAATTAAAAATGCTTCATATTTTGTTTTTGGTGTTTACCCTCAAACTGTAAAAGATGATTCTGTAACAATTCTCACACCAGCAGCTAATGCATCTACAGCCCCAACTACAGTTCATGAACTTGCTGGACATCATTCAATTTATCTTGGTTCAGATGGTGAATGGTATTTTAGACAGCAGGCAGCATTCGTACAACCTGCAAAATTTTTAGGTAAATTTGTTTCAACAACTTATTCAACAGGAAAAGTTGTTGAAGAAAATGTACAGACTTACTTTAAAATGGAACCTGTTGTATGGCGTAAAGTAATATTAATGGACGACGAAGGTTTGACTGAAACTTATTTAATTGCAGATAAATGTCTTGAAGCCCTTCCATATTATGGAAGACCAAACTCAAGTTCCCGTACAGATAATGGTGGAAAAACAATTTTGGACAACGATTATCTAAATTCAGATTTATATGCCTTTTTAGCATCAGATTGTGTAAATACTTTAGATAATTATAAACTTTTTGATTATACGACAATGACTCCAAATACTTGTACTGGAAGTTTAATGAAGAAAATGTTCTTTAATACAGATTCCCTCAATACTAATCTGGAAAAGTTTTCTGTAGATGAAAAAGATGTTTATTTTGCAGTGCCTTCATTTGAGCAAATAAATGAAGCTTATTACAGACCTGAAAATAGAGTAAAAAAACCAACAGATTATGCAATTGCAACAGGTGCTAAAGTTGATGAAAAGGGATACTGCAGTTGGTGGACACGTTCTCCTGCAGATATTAATGCTTCAAAATTTGTATCAATTGTTCAGGGAAGTGGTTCTTTTTATTCTTCAACCAGTCCAAATGAAATTAATAATGTGAATAATAAATACAATGGCGTAGTTCCATATATTAAACTTAAGACAAAATAATTTTTTTATCTTGTCATGTACCCCTTTTACTGAACAAAAGTAAAAGGGTATTTTTTTTCAATTTATATTTATATTTATATTCAAAATCACAAACCTATTGTATGATTATTATAATATGAAAAAATTGTTTATTCTTTTACTTAGTCTTTTAATCACTTCCCAGGCCTTTTCTCAAGATATTCGAAAAATCAATCTTAAAGATTATTTACTTAGTTCTAAAAGCACAAGCATCTTTTATGAAGATAAAGAAGCTGAGTTTATTGCACCTTGTTACTTGGAAATTTATATCCTTGGCTGGTCTAAAGACGGAAAATTTGCATTTATGGAAAACAGAGGCATAGATGGTCGAGGTGGCTGCGATTTAATTTTTACAATCCTCGATCTTGTAAAAGATTCTGTAGAATATACAAAAGTTATCAGATGGTATGATGATGATGAATACGGAGACAATCCTAAAAAGGCACTTACCTTAGAACAGTGCATTGATGTAAATGCAGACACATTTAACAAAGAACTGGAAAAAGCAAAAATCATTCTAAAACCAGCCCAGATGCAGCTTTTACCTGCAACAGATAACAAAGGAAACAAAATCGATTTTAAAATAGATGTTATAAAAAAAGAAATTGGCGAATACAATTTAGATTACATGACTTATGAAATTAAAGCCTTAAAAGGCAATGCTTCAAAAACTGTAAATCTGGTAAAACAAATGGAATGCACTCACGCAAAAGTCACAGGATATATAAAAAGCCCTTATGAAGACAGAGTCGCCGTCATAGTTGCAACATCCCAGTTTGTTTGGGAAGGCTACGAAGTTTTCCTGGATTTTTATGGTTGTAATTTAAAAGTAGGATTTAATTAATATAAAATGAAATCAAAAAAGCCTATCAAATCATCAAAAATCTTTTTCTCCCTTTTAATTATTTCTCTATTTACAAGTTGTATCACCATTGGCGGTGCAGATTGCATAACTGACAAAACTGTGGCAAATATTCATTCCGTAAAGTCTGATTACACCCTTTTTAGTTTAAGAACCTCTTTATTCCCTGAAAAATATAGGAGCACACTTAATGAAGAAGATTATAATCATATTATATCTTTTATAGAAAAACGCGATCAGAAAATTTTCACAGAATATGATTACAGAGAACCAGAAATCAAAGGTAGTCATTATGAATGGTCTTCTGAATGGGCAAGTGCTCCTGTTTATATTGGAGAATTATGTTTTGATTTATTTCCTTCCAAAGTTTTAAATAAATCTGTTCTGATTTTAGCTGTACAAAACAAAATATTTATACTGGATACCGAATATATAAAGAAAAATATTATCTGGGAACTTGGCACCAACAAAAAATTCCAAAAAACTACTCTTGCAGATTGCTCCGAATATTTTGACTGCCAATTCACCCATAATAATGAAGAATTCCTGTTCAATATCACCATAAATTGAGGTTTATATGAAAAAAATATCTGCAATCCTTTTTCTGTTTTTTACAATCTTTTCCACAGTATTTGCAAAACGGGCAGCCCCACCAGAAGAAGATTTACGACCAATAACAGTTGATGGCTATGAATACAGTGTAGATTTTTACAACTATATTATTTTTGGTAAAGTTTATGTTTTAAGAAAAAATCTGGAAACCGGAAAAATACAAAAAAAAGTTCTTTACAGCAATTTTTATTTACCTTTCATAGAAACAGATGTTCAATGGGTTCTTCCTGTCAGTCTCAAACAAGTTGATAATACAACCATAAGAATCATCAATGAGAAAAACAAAGTTTTCGAAGTAGATACTGTAAAATTCAAAGTAAAACGAATAAAAAGGTGATTCTATGAAAGTTCGTAATCTTGAAAAGATGGAAGCTGTGGCTTTTAATTCATATTTGCTTTTATTTTATCTTTGTATAATAGTATTTGCAGTTAATGCCACCATCAGTAATTTTAGAATCTCAAGACCTGAAAATCTAACGGAAGGTATAATTCAAAACATCACTACGGAAATTGGGTACAAATATAAAATCGAAATTCTTTATAATGCAGATAATGGTCCTCGTACAATAAAAATTACTCTTCCACAATCCATTGGCCATATTATAATGCAAAAGACAATCCCAGAATTTGAAAAAGGAGAATCTTTCCCCATATATTTGATAACCTCTCCTGATACCGGTAAAACATTAGAAGTTCTTCCTCTTGCTTATAAAAATCGGAAAATATTCAGAGACTTATTTTTCTTAATCGCAACTTTAGTTTGCTTTATAGTCCGTTCATCATATTTGATTAAAATCCTCCGGATTAAAGCTGGGAAAAAACAAGCTTCTTCATCACAAATTGTTAGTTCATTCTGTACAACAGTTGGTTTTGCCTGTATTGGGATTGGAATGATTATTGGATTTGTGTTCCCATTAATTAATCCCGGTTTTTTGCTTTTTACCGGCGGGTTTTTAATTCTTAGTCTCCCAAATATAATTATTAAAAAAATTATCCCTATAATAAAGAAAACTGAACAGCCTAAAGGCGCTCCAGGACTTCTTATTCTGTATATAATGATTCTACTTATTATTACAGGCTTTTTTATATTTATAGATATTATAGTTTTAAAAATAAAATAGCCCTGAAAATCACAAGTTTCCAGGGCCTTTAATAAACTTTTTTTAATAATTGAAACTAAGCTAAAACAGTAATCTTTTTCTTCAACAAGATTGTAATCAAGTCGATGAGCCAAAGAATTCCAAAGAAATTAACTGTAAAAATCTGAAGAATTGCAATTACCTTTGAAATCATTTTTTTACCAGTAAGGCGTACATAAATACCATAAAGATCATAAATGATTACAAGAAGAATGTGTAAAATCCAGTTTCCGCTTTTTTTTGCCATTTGAGGCCTCCAATTAATAAAAGATAACTAATTATACCATACAATGATAAAAAAAGTAGGTTTAAATCAAAGAAAATATCATTTTACAAACAGCGCAGCTAAAGAAATGGCCTACCGCAAAAAAACGACTTTTCAAAACCGCTAGGTACCGTCGCTA
>JAKSTH010000081.1 GCA_024402655.1 Treponema sp.
AAAACTCAGAAAAGCAGTAGATACAGCTGCCTGCGATTATGAAAAAGCCAGTGCCTGCATGATTCTTGCTCAACTATTAATAGAAGAAAAAAAGAATGATGAAGCATTAACTTTTATAAACAAGGTAATTCAGATAAGCCCAAATAATAAAATGATGCTTTTAATTAAAGATATGAACGAAAAAGGTTATTCTATTTTCCAGGCCAAAAAATATATAAAAAAATATGGACCCAAAGAATAGAGTTTTTACTTTTATTGTCTATATCACAATTCATCATTATACTTAAATCAGAAGGTAAAAAATGAAAGTAACAATCGAAAATAACAAATTTAAAGCTGAAATCGACTCTTTTGGAGCAGAAATTCAGCATTTAGTAAAAAAAGCAGACGGTACAGAATTAATCTGGAATGGAGATAAATCGGTTTGGGGGAATCACGCTCCTATCCTTTTCCCATTTGTTGCCCGCTGTCTTGATAATCACTTTATGATTGAAGGTAAAAGATGTGAATATACAAAAAATCATGGTTTTGCCCGCAATCTGGATACAAAAATCATTTTACAGGAACCAACTAAGGTTGCCTTTGAACTTACAGACAGCCCAGACACTTCTTATCGCTTCCCATATAAATTTTCTTTAATTACTGAATACGAAGTTACAGAAGAAGGCTTAAATTGGAAAATGACTGTAAAAAATACTGACACTAAAGCTTTCCGTTTTGGTATTGGTACTCATACTGCTTTTACAGCCCCAAGAAATACAGATGCAGCAGGTACTCAGATTTCTGACTATGTTGTTGAATTTGAAAAGAAAGAAGCTTTAACTGGTGTAAAATGCACTCCAGACGGATACATTGTTACTCAGGAAGATGGAAAATCTCTTATTACATTCCCTTATGGTGAAGCTGAAAAAGGCTTTGTTCCAGCAACAGCTGCAGGTTACGGAAACGGTCACTTATTCCTTACAGGAGATTCTGCTTGGGTTGGTTTAAGAAACAAAAAAACTGGTTCCTTAATTTCTATTGAATCAAAAGGATTCCCATACACAATGATTTGGCAAAATGTAAACGGCGATCCTCAGTTTATTTGTATTGAACCATGGCACGGACTTCCAGACACAGAAAATACAGACCATATTTGGGAACACAAAATCGGTTTAAATGAAGTACAGCCTGGACAGACTTTTGTAAGCCAGCAGAATATTTGTTACAAAGACTAGAAAAAGTCTACATCAATTAATTTTGTCAGGGACCTTATGCCATGTGTGATTTAATCAAAATTAATGATTGCATTTCTTATCTTCCTGCTTCATCAAAACCACTTTCCTGCGATATTGTTTTTATTAAAACTGATAAAGCAACCTGGATTTTTGATGTAGGATTAAGTAAAAATGCCGCTGAATTAATTAACAAGGTGCAAGGTCCTAAAAACATTGTCATTTCTCATTTTCATCCAGATCACACTCTTAATCTTGTAAAAGTTTCCTATGACAATTTATATGTCAGTTCAAATACAAAAAAATATGTTTTTAAGGGAACTGTTGTAAAAGATTGCCTTGTTATAAATGAAAATCCACAAATAAAAATTATGGAATTTCCTTCCAGCCACGCAAAAGGATGCTTATGTCTTGTTTGCCAGGATTATGCTTTTATGGGAGATGGTACTTACTGTAAAGAACGGATTGGAAATCACACTTACAATACCCAGCTTTTAAAAGCAGAAATCGATTTTCTGGAAGGGCTGGATTGTAAATATGTTTGTCTGGATCACGACCCAAATTTTATTCAGGAAAGAAGAGCTTTAATTGCCTTGCATAAGGAAATTTTTGCCCGCCACAAACCTGGAGAACCAAACATTTCTGTAGAAGACTTTTTTAATCCAGACGGCAGTGTAAAAAACAAATAATCTTTTATCGCTCAAAGCTGCCAACTGTAAAAATTTATCTTTTTTCGATTTTACATTCAGTTTTATGGTTTACAAATTCATCAAGAATAACTTCCCCAATTTCATCTGCAATAATAAAACCACTGATAGGATTTTTTACACTGTCAATTTTACTGTGAATATCTGCTTTTACTTCTGAACGTTCAAAAGACAAATCACACTGTTCCATTGTACAATTTTCCAAAACCAGATTTTTACAATAACAGAAAGGCTGTGTTCCAATAATCTTACAGTTAATAAAAGTAAGGTTTTCAGAATACCAGGCCAAATATTCGCCTTTAATTACAGAATCCCTGATTACCATGTTTTTTGAATGCCAGAATGCATCTTTTGTGTCGAAATTGCTGTTTATAATTTCTATATTATTGTCATACTGAAAAGAATATTTTCCCTTCATTGTAAGATTATTGATTTTTGCGTTTTCTACCTGAAAAAAAGGATATTCACTGCCAAGAATTTCTACATTATCAATCTGAATACCATTTACGCGCCATATAAACTCTGGTGAATTTACAACTGTATTTTTTAGTACAATATTTTCGCATTCACGAAGAGCTTTTATTCCAAACATCTTACAATTATCAATTTCTATATTTTTATCGTACCAAAGAGCAGCACGACAATTTTCAGTCATTTCACAGTTTTTAAGTTTTCCATCTGTAACATGCCACAAAGGATAACGAAGATTCATATAGCAGTCAGAAACATCAATTCTCTGACATTCCTTTAAAAAAGATTCTCCATCTGCAGGACCGGAAAAGGTACATTTTTTTACTGTTATGTCATGCAATCCATAAAGAGCTCTTTCCTGATCATATGTTTGATTTTCAAAAACCATTTTGTACCTCGTGCCATTATATTAACAGATAGCGGCGCTATTTAGCAATCAGATTTGTAGGTAAATACAGAGCAATACTTAAACTATAGAGATTTTTACAACTACAATGATTTTTAAAATAATGAATTATTGGAAAAATTTTATTTACCTCATTATAATTTAATTATGATTAGAAAATTTTCGTTTGGTAATCCTATTGCAACACAATCTGTAGTTATAAATCTTCCTTTGGAAAAAAACTTTTCTATTGGTAACCTGGAAAACACCTGGCCTTTTATCTGGAATTATGAACTTGCTCCAGAAGATAAAATTTATGGCCTTGGTGAAAACATGAGAGGCATTAATAAGCGAGGGTTTATTTATACCAGCTGGTGTTCCGATGAACCTCATCATGATGAATCTAAATCTTCATTATATGGTGCACACAATTTTATAATCGTTCACGGTGAAAAAGATTTTGGTTTATTTTTTGATACTCCTTCAAAAATTACTTATGACATCGCTTTTACAAAAAATAATCAGCTTACCGTAAAAACTGATGATACAGGAGTTTTTCTTTATTATATTACGCCAGAAGAAAATGAAAAAAATCCTTTATTAAATATTGTTCATCAGTTTAGAACACTTATTGGTCAAAGTTATATTCCTCCTTTATGGGCTTTTGGTTTTCAGCAAAGTCGCTGGGGATATAAAAATGAAAAAGATATTCTTGAAGTTGTAAATAAATACAAAGAATTAAATATTCCTTTAGATGCAGTCTGCATGGATATTGATTATATGGAAGAATATGAAGATTTTACTGTAGATAAATCTCGTTTTCCAGATCTTGCTGCCTTAAGTAAGAAACTAAAAAAAGAAGGAATCAGACTTGTTCCAATTATTGATGCAGGAGTAAAAATCAAAAAAGGATATTCTGTTTACGATGAAGGTATAGAAAATGATTACTTCTGTAAAAAACAGGATGGAAAAACTCCATATGCAGCTGGAGTCTGGCCAGGACGCTCTCATTTTACAGACTTCTTTAATCCTAAAGCCAGACAGTGGTTTGGTTCCAAATATAAAATCCTTACAGACCAGGGAATAGAAGGTTTTTGGAATGATATGAATGAACCTGCTATGTTCTATTCCGATGAAAGCCTTAAATCCGTTTATGAAAAGCTTAAAAACACAGATATTTCTAATCTGGATGTTAATTCTTTCTTTGTTTTTTCCGGTTTAGGTGAAACTACAAAAAATAGTTTTGAAGATTATAAACTGTTTTATCACCGGGTTCCTGTAAATCCTGAACAGGAATCTTCTGAATACAAACTTTACAGACACGATACTGTTCACAATATGTACGGCGGATTAATGACAAAAGCTGCCAGCGAAGAACTTGATAAAATCTTTAATAAAAGAACCTTGCTTTACAGTCGTGCTTCTTATATTGGTTCTCACCGATATGGAGGTATTTGGACTGGTGATGTAAATTCCTGGTGGACACATTTGGAACAGCAGATAAAAATGCTTCCTTCTCTGAATATGTGTGGTTTCCTTTATGTTGGATCAGACATTGGTGGCTTTAGTTATGATACTTCCAGAGATTTAGTATTAAGATGGACTGCACTTGGAGTATTTACACCTCTTATGAGAAATCATTCTGCAAATTATACCCGCTTACAGGAATGTTTCAGATTCGAAAATCCACAGGATTTTAAAAGCCTGCTGGACTTTCGTTATGCGTTAATTCCATATTTATACAGTGAATATATAAAAGCTGCTGTAAACAATACCATGCTTTTTAAACCATTAGGCTTTGAATTTACAGATGATAAACTTGCATCAGAAACAGAAGATCAATTGCTTTTAGGAAACGAGATTATGATTGCTCCTGTTTATAAGCAGAATGCTACCGGTCGTTATGTTTATCTTCCTGAACCTATGACTAAAGTGATATGGGAAAATTCAAAAGCAAGGGAAGAACCAATGGAAAAAGGTATTCATTATATAGAAGTTCCTTTAAATGCAATTGTTTTCTTTATTAGAAATAATTGCATTGTTCCAATGGGCCAAACTGCATCTTCTACAGATTTTCTGACACATAAAGATTTTACACTTTTAGGTAACGGCAAAGAGTACAAACTTTACCAGGATGATGGTTTTACTAAAGAGATTACTTTGGAAAACAGAATATCAGTGTTAAAGAGATAATTTACTTTCCAATAATTTTTCTTCATCCATTCTGATTTTTTGAAGTTTTTTTGCTTTTGCTAAATATTCTTCTCGACTGATTTCTTTTGCACCATAGCGTGCCATGTTATCTGTGTAGGCCTGACAATCAATCATCTTTCCTCCACATTCCTTAAACTTTTGGGCAAATAAAACAAAGGCCGAAGAAGAACTGTTATCTTCAATTGTAAACATGGATTCTCCGCAAAACAAACTTCCAAAAAGTTCCCCATAAAAACCACCCACAAGTTTGTCTCCATGCCAGACTTCTATACTGTGAGCATAACCGAGTTTATGTAATTCTTTATAAGCAGCTTTCATTTTTGGTCCAATCCATGTGCCATTCTGATCAGGACGTTTCATCAGTTCACATTGATTCATAACTTCTTCAAAACACTTATCTACAGTATATGTATATGGAGTATGTTTTAAAAATTTCTTCAATGTTTTTGAAATATGCAGTTCTTCTATAGGAATAACAAATCTTGGATCAGGAGATTGCCATAAGACAGGATCACCATCTTCTTCGTTAAACCATGGGAAAATACCTTGTCTGTAACCACTTACCAAAACAGGCACAGAAATATCATTAGTAACAAAACAAATATCTTGATAAGCTTCTAGTACACTTCCAGGTGCCGGCAGTTCAAAATCCGAAGAAAGCCAAACATTATTTATTAAAAGTTCATTTGGACTGTAATTTGTTTTATAATTCATTTTATGACAACAAGGCAAATATAATCCCAAATAATAATGGGGAATATTCATTTGCTTACAAAGTTCTATCTCTTTTAATACACTAAAAACACCAATACTACGCTTCAAAATTTCTGGAGATACTTCATAATAAAAATAATTGGAACACAGATTATCTATTTCACCTTTTTCATTTTCTGTGTAATCAAGAATGCTGACTCCAATCAGTTTGCCATTAAGCCGGTATTCTAAATTCCAGACACCAGGATAACCAGTGTTCATTTCTGTAACAGAATTTTTTGCTTCTTCCAATGTTTTTTTTACAAAACCCGGCTGCTTTCCATTATGATAGACATCGTATTCTCTATAAATTAAGGCTTTTTCCTCTGTAACAAAAAGTGATGTATCTTTTACCAGAGTTACTTCAATATCAGCATTTTTATTCCAGGCAGTCCGTTGATTTTTATCTGGCACAAAATCTTTTACTGGAATTCTGATTGGAGAACACTGACTACAATCATCACAAACATATCTGTAAAAAAGAGAATTATATCTGCAAAATCCATTCCGCTTTAAGAAACTGTAGTACTGTTTTAATGGAAATGGCTTACCGTCCTCACAAAATTTTTCATCTAAAAACCAATGAGATAAATTAAAAAGTTGACTACAATTTTTTTCTGGAAAATAACTGCAGGGACAAGTATCTTTTGCAAAAGGAATCTGTTTAAAATCCATTTACCGCTTCCTTAATTCCCAGAAAATTACAGCACCGGCAGCAGCTACATTAAGAGAATCAACTCCTTCTTTCATTGGGATTTTTGCTACATAATCACTTAAATTTATTGTTTGTGTTAAAAGTCCGTCTCCCTCTGTTCCAAGAAGAATTGCCAGTTTTTCTTCGTTATATAACACAGGATCATCAATATCAACACTGTTATTTCGCAATGCCATGGAAAGGGTTTTAAAACCAAGTTTTTTAAGTTCTTCCATCCCTCTTTCAGGCCACTCACCGGCATTTTCTCCAATACGGGCCCAGTCTACTAAAAAAACATTGCCCATGCTTACTCTAAGACAACGGCGGCATAAAGGATCTGCACATTCTGGTGTTAATAAAACTGCATCTATTCCCAAAGCAGCTGCAGAACGGAAAATAGCTCCCATATTTGTAGCATCTGCAATATTTTCTAAAACTGCAATTCTGTGTGCTGATTTACAAATCTGTTTATAATCTCCGCCTTCTTTTCGCTTAAAGGCACCTAAAACTCCACGAGTCAATTTATAACCTGTAAGTTTTTCCAGAACTTGTCTTGGTGCTGTATAAACTGGTAATTGGGGACATCTTTCTATAATTGTTGCTGCATCACCTGTTATATGTTTTTCTTCCATTAAAAAAGAAACTGGCTCATAGCCTGCATCCAAAGCTCTTAAAATAACATTTGGACTTTCTGCTATAAAAATGCCGCCTTTTTTTTCATAAGCATAGCGAAGTTCTCTTTCTGTAAGATTTGCAAAAACATCTGGTCCTTTTGCAGACAAATCATCTATCTGAATAATCATTTTAGTACCTGAAAAAGTCTTTATTTTAGAGCAGACCTAAAGCTTTTATAATAAAAATCACAACAAACAATGTTATTAAAGACAAAATGGAAGTCCACACAACCAGTTGTCCTGCCAGTTGTCCGTCGTTTTCCATAGCCTCTGCCATAATTGCAGAAGCGACTGCTACTGGAGTTCCAAAAAGTGCAATAAGAGCTGCAAAAATTTCTGGACCAAATGAAGTTACTCCTGTAAGTGTTAAAACTGCCGCCACTCCCACTCCCAGTAATGGGGCAATAAAGTTTCGGCCGGTAAGCCCAAATGCCAGCTGCTTTTTATAACCGGAAACTCTTTTTATATCGAACTGACCACCAAGAACAAGCAGTGCCAATGGAGTTGCTGCCCTGGAAATAAAACCAATAACAGATGGAATAAAAGTAAGCCGGCTTAAAGGAGTAGGTCCAATTGTGCCCCGCAAAAAAGAATAAGCAAAACCCAGTAAAACACCAAGAATCAAAGGATTTTTAACAATATCCAGAAGAATCTTTTTCACATCCAGCTTTACACTTCCATTTTTATAAACCGAAAGCACCACCACAGCCATTACATTGAACATTGGAATAGAAAACAGTGAAATTACAGCAGCCTGTAAAACTCCCTGGGAACCGCCAATCAACTCTGCAAGAGGAACACCTATAAGAGCAAAGTTTGAACGGAAAATGCACTGGTGAATTACACCCTTTTGTTTTGGGTCTTTTATAAATAAAGCCGAAATAAAACCTATTACAAAAAGAATCAGAATAATTACAACAATGTATAAAATCACATCCATTCTGATTTCTGCCAGATCTTCAATATCTGCAATATTTTTAAAGAGCATAACAGGAAGAAAAAGAAAGAACACAGTTTTATTTGCAATTTTTAAAAATTCCGGAGTAAAAAATCCTTTTGCCTTTAAAACATAACCAATAAGCATAAGAAGAATAAGAGGCATAATGGAATTTATTGTAAAAAGTAATACTTCTATCATTATTTTTCCTTTGTAAAATTATACCCAAAATACCTACATTTTTATATATTTTAATAAGAGGTTTTCAAAAGATTATGACTAACATGTTTGACTACATAAAATGGAGAGGCGACATCAGTTTTGACCAGCTTCCTCTAAATAAAATTGATGCCCTTATTTTTGCACAGCTTTCCTATACAAATCTGCAGGATCTGGTTTCACAAGATTTTTCCAATCAGATTACATTAAAAGACTTAAGCAGAATTTATGCAGAAAGTCCGGATTTTAATTCTAAAAGAAATACAACTTACTATAAAAGAAAAAGATGTTCCGAATTACTTATGGCAGCTGGAAACTGCAACCGTTTTAGTTCAGTAAAAATCTGCGGCCTTAAACAGATTTTAGATGAACAGATTTTTAAACAATTTTCTGCCATGGTTTTTATTGCAGGAAACACTCCTGTAATTGCCATTACCGGCACCGATGATACCATAGCCGGTTGGAAAGAAGATTTTCTTTTGTCTTTTACAAGTACCATTCCTTCCCACAAAGAAGCCATTGAATATTTAAAAGATGCAGCAGACTATTTTAAAACTCAGGTTATTATTGCAGGCCATTCCAAAGGAGGCAATGTTGCCATTAATACTGCAGTAAATTGCGGCGAAATGTATCAGAAAAAAATAAAGGCTGTTTATAATTTTGACGGTCCGGGTTTTAAAGAACAGTTTTTCAAATCAAAAGAATTCAAGAACGTGGAAAGTAAAATCACCTCCATCTACCCAGAAAACAGTATTGTAGGCATGATTTTCCATCATCCTCAAAATTTTGAAATTACTAAAAGTGCCGGAAAAGGTTTGGATCAGCATAAGTGCCATTTGTGGAATATTTGCGGTGCAGATTTTATTCACGAAATAGATTTTTCACAGCAAAGCAAAATATTCTATGAATCTTTGAACACCTGGTCTAAGCAGGTAACTCCAAAACAGGCAGAAGAATTGGCTCACAATCTGTTTTCAATAGTAGATGCTTCCGGCGCAAAAACTGTAACAGATTTGACCCATATAAAAATTAAATCTATTCAGAATATGATTTCCGCATACAATAACATAAGCAAATCTCAATCTGAACAACTTAAACTGTACATTAAAACAGTAAGCGAAGTAGCCCAGGATTCCATTTTGTTGACATTTAGACATATTTTGTCTATAAGATAACCAAGAGGTCCAAAATGGAAATTAAAAAATTAATTAAAAAAATCGCAAAAATTGCAGGCATTTCATTTGCTTCTATTGTTGTAGTACTTGCACTTGTTGTTTTTGCAGTATGGCACAACGAAATTTCTGCAGTAAGCAGCATGAAAATGTTAAGAGACAGAAATGATGCCCACAAAGATGGCGCAGTTTACACAATGCATGTAAAAGGAAACTACTACTTTGACAAATTTATAGAACAGGGTGGTGTTTCAAATGATAAAGAACTTCTTTCATTCATTACAGCAAACATTACTAAGGGCTTAATCAAAATGCAGATGAAAGAATCTAACATCGGATGTTCTTCTTTCACAGCACAGACAAAAGACGGTAAAAAACTTTTTGGCCGTAACTATGACTTTGCTAAAACAAATACTTGTATAGTTTTTACAGATAGAACAAAGAAAAAACACGCTACAATTTCAACTGTAGACTTGCAGTTCCTTGGAATGGACACAAATAAAAATGTTGAAGGACTTGTTAATAAAATCACTTGTCTTGCAGCTCCATATGCTCCATTAGACGGTATTAACGATGCCGGTGTAAGTTGTGGTATTTATATGACTTATCAGGGTGAAAAAACAGTAGCAACAAATCAGAACACAAGCAAACCTGATTTTACTTCTACAACAATGCTTCGTATGATTCTTGATTATGCAGATAACGTAGAAGAAGCAGTAGAAATTGCTCAGAGCTACGACCTTCATGACTCAGCAAATACATCTTACCATTACATGGTAGCAGATGCTTCTGGAAAAAGTGCAATTCTTGAATGGGTTGGTGCTACAGACGAAACAGATAACGATGGTTCTGCAAGAAAACTTGTTGTAACTTACAATGATAAAGACAGCCACATTGGTGAAAGAGAAGGTGCTTCTAACTTCCAGTGGATTACCAACTTTATTATTCAGCCTGGTTATTACGACAATGTAGATCCAAGTGAAAAGAAAGGTGCAGACCGTTACGACAACCTTTACGAAGATCTTTCTCCAATTAATGCTGTTGTAAAAGATGATGCAGAAGCAATGGAAATACTTTCACATGTAGGCCGCCGCAATTGGGGAAAACAGGGCGACAGCAACTCTATTACAGTTCACAGCGTTGTTTACAACCTTACAGATAAAACTGCTATGTGGGTTCCAAATGAACTTTA
>JAKSTH010000082.1 GCA_024402655.1 Treponema sp.
TTTGTGCTGCAGCTGGTTGTGTTTTTATATTCTTTCGATCATAACATGGACATTACAGTAATGTATATGATGGCTCCTTTGGCTGCATTGCTGTATGTTAATCCTAAACTGGAAATTATTACCTGCATTATTTCAATTGTTTCTATGATGGCAGGGATTGTTATTCAAGCCCCAGTTACTGTACAGGCCTTTTTCCCAGATTTAACTCCTCAGTTTTTTATTATAACAACTGGCGGTGCCCATCTGGTAGAAATGCTTGTTGCTTCTGTCTTTTTTATTATGATTACCATTCTTTTTAGAAGACTTATGTTTGCTTATAAAAAACAGGATGATGAAATCCATTCAATTCAAAATAATCTGGCCTATAGTTTTGCAGATATGATTGAAAGCCGGGATGGTACAACAGGTGAACATGTAAAACGAACAAGTAAAGTAGTTTCGCTTATTGTGGAAAAAATCAAAAATAATCCGGAATTGTATCCTAATACTTTTAGAGAGCGTGAATTAGATTTAATTGCTATGTCTGCTCCATTACACGATATTGGAAAGCTTAAAGTTCCAGATTCTATTCTTTCTAAACCTGGTAAACTTACAGATGATGAATTCAATATTATAAAAACACATTCTGCAGAAGGGGCAAAAATTATTGATAAAACAATGACAAATATAGAAGATTCTTTCTATGTTAATATTGCCCACGATATGGCTCTGTATCACCATGAAAAGTGGAGTGGAAAAGGGTATCCTAAAGGAATTTCTGGAGAAGATATTCCTGTTTGTGCAAGAATTATGGCAGTTGCAGATGTGTTCGATGCTTTGTGTTCCAAGCGTTCTTATAAAAATGCGTTTACTATTGATGAAGCTTATGAAATTATGAATGATTCAAAAGAAACTCATTTTGAACCGGCTTTAGTAGATATTCTTAACGACTTAAAAGACGAAATGATAGAAATCTACGTTACTCCAGAAGAAAAGGTTTCTGTTTAATTTAAAACAAGTTATTCTTTTTCGGCTATCTGTTTAGCTTCTGTGTAAGATACAGGTTTTGACCAGACAAAGCCTTGAATAAAGTCGCATTCTTTTTCTTTTAGAATTTCCAGCTGGTCTGTATATTCGACACCTTCTGAAATAACTTTACAACCCATAATGTGCCCCATGGAAATAACGGCTGTAATAAAGTCCCGGCTTTTTTCACTGATTGTAATGTCATCAATCATACTCTTGTCGATTTTTACCAGACTGATTGGCATTTTTGCAAGATATGAAAGAGATGTGTAACCGGTACCAAAATCATCCAGGGCAATGTGAAGCCCCATTTTTCTTAGGGTGTTGATATTTTCAACTGTTGTTTCAACTGAACTGACAAGACAATATTCTGTAATTTCAATTTCCAGGTTTTGTGGAGGAAACTGGGTTTTATCAAGCAGTTCTCTAACCTTTCCTGGAAAACCAATGGAAGCAATATTTTTTGCAGAAACATTTATGGAAATTATTAAATCTGTCTGTTTGTTTTTAATTATATCTGTAAATTCGGTCATTACCCGGTTTAAAACGTAATCATCAATTTTTAAAATAAGGTCGCTGGATTCTGCAATAGGAATAAATTCTGTAGGACTAACCAGTTCTCCTTCCTGACTTCTTAATCTGAGTAAAGATTCAAATCCTCTGAGTTTTTTATCTTCAATAGAATACTGTGGCTGATAGTCCAGATAAAATCCATCATAAGCCAAAGCTTCTTTTATAATTTTTTCCACTTCAATTTTTCTGGCAAATTCCTGTTCCAGTTCTTTTGTAAAATGGAAAATGTGGTCTGCATGATTTTTAGTTGCATGATACATTGCAATGTCGGCGTATTTAATAAGAGATTCTGCAGTAGAAGCATCATCTGGGAAATATGTAATTCCGGCATATGCTGTAAGATAAGACTGAATTAAAACTCCATTCAAAGTAATATCAATTTTTTTACTGATGCTGGAAATAACTTTTTCAGTAAGTCCGTGAACATTTACGTTATCATTAATAATAAGTACAAATTCATCGCCACCAATTCGTGTAACAATTCCTTGTTTTCCTACAATGTTTATAATTCGTTCTGTTACGACTTTAAGAAGGCTGTCTCCATAAAAATGACCATAGTTATCATTAATCATTTTAAAATTGCCTAAATCAATGTATACAAGGTAGAAAGGTTTTTTACCCATAATCTTGTTGTTTAAGATTTCAAAAAGACCTCTACGATTTTTAAGTCCTGTAAGTAAATCTGTAACAGCGTTTTTGTCTAAGGTGCGGAATTTTGTGCAGAGAATAAAAATGGTTATAACATAAATGAGCATGTTGCAAAGACCTGGTACAGGAGACATGTCTTTAAATTTAAGTATTACTATGAGCATAAAAGAAAGTGAGCCAAGTAATAATGTTATGGAAGTTATAAAACCAACCCTGTAATTAATAATTACAAGAGACAAACACAGTAAAAACTGAACAGCAAGAAGAACACCGTTATATGCGCCGAATCCCATTTGAAAAAGTCTGTTAGATGCTAAAGTTAAAGAAAAAAATAGGATTGATAAGAAAACAAAGAGAATTTGTCGTAATATGCGAGTTATTCTAGTCATAAGTTATTATCCAAGTGTTATTTTTTGACATTTATATAAAAACTTTTAACTATTCTTCAATTATATACTATTTTTAAAGAAAGTGAAAAAAAAGTTTGAATTATTTTTGTGAAAAGTTGAAAAAATTACCGATACTGACAATGATTGTGGAACATGATACAATGGAACTACATTTATAGGGGAACAATATGGCAAGAACAGCTACTGTTAAAAGAATTACTGGGGAAACTCAGATTGAATTAACTCTTAATCTTGATGGAAGTGGAAAGTGCGATGTAAAAAATCCAATCGGCTTTTTTGACCACATGCTCAAGTCTTTTTGTAAACACGGCTTGTTTGATTTAACAGGTGAAATTAAAGGTGACCTGGATGTAGATCAGCATCACACAATTGAAGATACAGGAATTGTTCTTGGAGAATGTTTCCGTAAAGCTTTGGGAAACTGTGCTGGTATTTATAGAAGCGGTTTCTTTATTTATCCAATGGATGAAACTCTTGTTCAGGCTGCAGTTGATTTTGGCGGCCGTGCCTTTTTGGTAAGCAATGCAAATCTTACTGGTATGCCATTGGTTTCTGTTTCTGGTGGAAAAGAAGCTAGTTTCCAGACTGACTGTTTTGAAGATTTCTGGCAGGGTTTTGTAAATGCTGCTCAGTGTAATTTACATATTGATGTAATTCGGGGTAGAAGCGATCATCACAAAATTGAAGGCAGTTTTAAGGCTGTTTCTCGTGCTATTCGTGAAGCTGTGGAAATTGACCCACGCCGTAATGGTGCAGTTCCTTCTACAAAAGGTGTAATTGCATAATATGGATGAAATTATTGTTTATACAGATGGTGGATGCCATGGAAATCCTGGACCTGGTGGATGGGGCATTGTTGTAATTGCTGATGGAGTTGCAAAACAACTTTCGGGCGGCGAAAAACTTACTACAAATAACAAAATGGAATTAACTGCAGCTATTGCGGCTCTTTCTGTTATAAAAAATACTCCGTCTTTTGCAGGGCGCAAAGTGATTGTAAACATTGACAGCCAGTATGTAAAAAATGGAATTACCACATGGATTCACAGCTGGAAGAAGAAGGGATGGATAACTGCAGACAAAAAGCCTGTAAAAAATCAGGAATTGTGGGTTCAGTTAGATGCACTTAATTCTGGACTGCAAGTTGAATGGAATTGGGTAAAGGGGCACGCAGGAGTTGAATATAACGAAATCTGCGATGCTTTGTGCCAGAATGAAATTGCCAAGTATGAATAGTAAAAAAACTGCATTTTTTTGGAAAAAAAATTCTGAAAAACTGCAGTTTTTTTTATTTTAAAGCAATATTTATTATGTGAAGAAAATTGTTTTTTTTATGATTCTGGGCTGGAACCTTTTGCTGGGCTTTTGCAGCTGCAGCAGCCAGGTTTTATGGTTTGGAGAAAAAGAAGTTGAACTGGTGCTCCCCGATTTTTTGATGGAATTTGAGCAGGAGTCTGCCCCTGATTTTGCAGGATGGCACATTTGGGTTTGTTCTAAAAATGGTATAACTGATTTTAGAAGCAGAAACAAAAGTGAAAGACTGAAGCTGAACAAAAATGAAATTGGTAGTGTACTGGCTTATCCGGTTTGTTTGAACAGTGAAGGTGAAGAGCTTGAGTTTTTTAAACCTGCAGGAGCTTTGTTTTATGAGACAAATGATAATAGTTTGTTGTTAGATTGGTATGGTGGACTTAGGGCTTGGTTCTTGAAGGAAATACTTGAGAAAGAAATGAAAACTGGTTGTGAAAATGAAACTTGGGTAAGAGCAGTAGAAAGTTTTAACTGGAATAAACTGAAACAGGTTCAGGAAAAAATGATTTTCCAACAGGATTGGGATTATATACACAATCCCTGGAAGATGAACCTTGAAGCTGTTTTGCAGGCTATTGCCTGTGGCAGTTTTAAGGCAAATCTTCTTAATGTTACAAATGTTTTTGAAATAGAAGCTCCTGATGAAGGTAAGTGCTATTCAGAATTTGTACCAGAAAACAAGAATATTAAAAAAAATTGCAAAATTTTAATAAAACAAAGTGAAGTTAATTTGATTTCTAGTTATAATTTAAATGCTATAATAATAGTTGGAAAGTCGGCACAAGAGTATTCTGTAAAGTATTGTAGATTGCCGGTAACCATGAAAGGTTATGACTAAAAGAATTGTTTTTTTATGCATTTTAATTTCCTCTCTTTTTATATCTGGCTGCAGTAAGAATAAAGATTACGAGTTTAAGTCGGAAAGAGATTTTCTGTCTCTTGGCTTTGGAAAAAATGGTGACAATTATAAGTGGTTTTATTTTACAGATCAGAAATTTGAAGAAGTAACAAGACCAGAACTGGCGCCTGTAATAACAAAGGGACCTTGGACAGAAACCATAAGAATCAGTTCTGCAAATAATATTGATAATGTTGCAAATCCAAAAGGATACGCAGTGGTAAACAGACTTGGTATTCTTACATTTGAAGGTTCTAGTGTAAATCTTTCAAAAGATATTGGCATCTTTAATAACAGAACAGCAGGAAATCTTGCTTTTGTAAATGAAACACCTGTTTTTTCAGTTTATAAAAGTTCTTTTTTTAATGAGACAATCAGTGCTTCTGAATATAAAAAAACTGAGCCACATCTATTTTTGCTTCAATATGATGACAATACGCAATTGTCTTATCCTGTTGTGAACTGCAACAATATTTTAGATAAAAAAGAAGCAGAAGTTACAGACTATTATTGGAACGGAACAGACTGGTTTTGCAGTGTAAAATATGAAGAAGATGGAAAAACTAATTTTTCTTATATGACATGGCGCCCAGTTTCTTCTTTACTTTCAATTACACCTGCCAGTGCTAAAACTGAACTTATTGTTTCAGAATCAGATTTACAAAAATATAGAAATGCTACAGCTATTAAAAGTTTTGACTCAGCACCAGAGAGAATAAAAAATTTGCTTAAAGGATATGGGGCTCAAGTTCCTTTTACCATGAGCCTAAAAACTGCAGGTGGAGCTTCTCCCAGACTTTTTCAAAATGAGAATGCAGATTTTGTAAGAATGGAACGAAAATGCAACGCTGTTATTGGAAAAGATTTGGTGTCTGCTTTGTTTGATGATGGTACTTTTTATATTCAGGGAAGTTTGAGTAAACGGGCGTTTTTTAATGGTGGAAATCCTATTGTTTTAAGATTACCAAAATTGCCGGCAGGTTTTGTTTACGGCGAATATGTTGTTACTGAAAATACTTTGTTTGCAGCTTGGGAAGAAGCTTCTTTTTATGAAACTGAAAGAAGCGGCTTTATTGCAGTAGATTTACAGGCAATTTTGTACGACAATTAAAAGAGAACTTATGAATAAAAAAATATTTACTTTTATTTTGTTATTAATATTTACACTCCCTCTTATGGCTCAGGAAACTGCTTCTGAACAGTCAGGAGTAGCTGTAACAGAAGGGGAAGAAATTTCTGAAAATCCTTTTAATATGCCTTTCTTTGAAACAAGTAATTTGTTTATAGGTTTTACCCCTTTGCTCTTTATTACAACTGATAATGAAAACAAAGGTGGTCCTTCTTCTATAGTTTATCCTTTGTATATTGGTGTATCCTGGCCAAGAGATTTCTGGATTTCTTTACAGCCTTCTATTAAAATTTTTATGGATTATTATCTTGTGAATGATGGAACAGTTTATCCGGCTGAAATAGAAAACAGAACTGGTTTGGGATTTGCTTTTTTGCTTAATATCCCGGTTGTTTTTCAGGCAAATTTCTGGGATATGTCTAACCTTAAACTTTCTGCCGGTCTTGCTTTTCTTATAAGATTTGCAGTTCCAGCTCCAGGTGTACCTTCTTCAGCACCAGGTTCAGACGGATTTGCAACAGTAAAAGATGAAGTTTCCTATATTAATAAAAGCTTTTATGAAGGTGCCAAGTTTATCTATCTTTCTGGAAGTGCAGACTTTATGTTCAACTTGAATAATGGAGTACAGATAGGTCCAGAATTTAGTATGTATATTCCGGTTATTACAATTCTTTCTGAATTCAGTCTTCATGGAACTATGTTTTCTGCTGGAGTTAAATTAATCTTCTAATATGAAGCCGGTAACTGCCTCTCAATTTTATAAAAATCTTTTTGGCTCAAAGGTTTACAAAATAAGTTTAGAAAGCGGCTGCACATGTCCTAACAGAGATGGCACAAAAGGAACTGGAGGCTGCATTTTTTGCAGCGAAAAGGGAAGTGGCGATTTTACCAGCAACGGAACTGAACCAATTGAAATTCAACTAAAACAGGCAAAACAGATTGTGGAAAGAAAGTTTCCCAAAACTGCAGAAAAAAAATATATAGCTTATTTCCAGAGTTTTACAAACACTTATGGAAAACTTTCGGAGCTAAAAGAAAAATGGGAGCAGGCATTAAAAGAAGAAGAGATAGTTGGACTTGCCCTCGCAACCCGACCTGACTGCATATCTACTGACTTACTGGATTACCTGAATACTCTTAGCGAAACAAAATTTGTTCAGCTGGAACTTGGCCTGCAAACTTCAAGTGACCAGACTGCAAAACTTATTAACCGCTGCTACGAAACAGAAGTTTATATAAAAGCGGCTCAGCTTATAAAAAAATGCTGCCCTAAAGTGCATCTTGTTACTCATATCATTTTTGGACTGCCTGGAGAAAATGAAGCACAAATGATGAAAACTGTAGAAACTGCAGTGGCTTGTAAAACTGACGGAATAAAAATAACTGTGCTTTATGTGTTAAAAGGAACAGTCCTGGAACAAATGTATAAAAATTCGGAATTTAATACTTTAGAAATGGATGAGTATCTGGCACTGGTAAAACTTGCTCTAAAAAAAATACCTTCTTCTGTTGTTATTCACAGGCTTACTGGAGACCCGCCAAAGAGTCTTGTAGTTTCGCCAATGTGGACCTGCAACAAAAAGAAGGTATTATCAGAAATAAACAATCTTCTTGAAATAGTCTGATTATTTTTTTGCCTGATTAGACTGCATTTTAATTCGTTTTTGACGAACATCTGAAAGCAGTTCACAAAGTTCTTCTTTCTTTTCTTCCTTAATATATTGTTCCATTAAAGTAAGCTGTTTTTTAAAGTTTTCAATGTGATTTACCAGTTTATCTTTATTGCTAAGGAAAAGTTCTGTCCAAAGTGGAGCGTTTATCATGGCAATGCGGGTAAGGTCTTCGAAAGAACCGCCACCAAAAGATGTAATCTGTTCATCTTCGGCACTTTCTACCATGGCAGAAGCAACAACGTGACAAAGTTGAGAAGTAAAGCCGATTTTATTGTCATGAGTATTGCTGTCTGTTACTGTAATTTTTGAAAAGCCCATTTTGTGGATAAGGGTTTTAAAAGTTTCTACATTTTCCTGATGGATTTTTGAAGCAATATTGTTTGGCTTGTCTATTAAAATATAATTGTGATTAATGAAGAATTCGCCTTTTGATGCAGCAAAACCTTCTTTTTCACCACCAGCCATTGGGTGTCCCATAATAAAATCTGCATTTGGAGGACAAATTTCATCATAGTTAATTTCCAAAAGATTTTTTACACCGCTAATATCTGTGATGATGGCGTTATCTTTAAAATTGTTTTTATTTTCCTTTAAGAATTCCAGAATTGCATGAGGATAAAGGCAGACAAATACAAAATCACACTGAGAAAGCATAATTTTGTTCTGATCTGGTAAAAAGCCTTCATCAATAATCTGTTCTTTTTTTGCAGCTTCTAAAGATTCTGTGCTTTTGTCTAAACCAAGAATGCGGCCTGTAAAATAATTGCTCTGACCAACTGAGTTTCTTATGGCCTTAGCAATGGAACCACCCATAATACCAAGACCTACAATTCCGTATGTAAAAGTAGAAAGTTTCTTTTCTAATGATAAAGTTTCTGACATGTTTTTTTCCTTTGGTGACTAATTTTACTTGTATGAGTAGGTTTTATCAAGTATAGAGAAAGTTAAAAATAGATTACAAAATCACAATAACTGTAAATATGTCACTTTAAATATTAAAGAAATACTAATATAATTTAATATAAGTGAATTTGACTGTTTCATAAGCATAAAAATATATATAAAAAAGAGGTAAAAAATGGCTGTAATTAGTGAATTGATTAAAAAAACTATTGAGGCTGGAAAAGACAAACTTGCATTTACAGGTTCGTCTGATTCAGAAAAAATGACATTTGCCGAATTTGGCAAAGCGTGTGCAAAGGTTAATGCCTTGCTCAAAAAAAAGGGACTTTCAAAAGGGGACTGTATTGCTGTTTTACTTGGTAGAAATAAGGAATATTTGATTGCCCAGACAACAGGTCTATTATATGGATATAAAATTGTACTTTTGGACCAGCATTATCCACAGGAAAGAATTGATTATAGTATTCAAGATGCAGGGGTAAAAGTAGTTATAAATGAAGCGTTTATGGAGGAAGTAAAATCTGTTGAACCTGATTATACTATTCCAGAAATTACAGAAGATGATCCAACAATTGCTACTTATACTTCTGGATCTACAGGAAAACCTAAAGGGGTACTTCATGACCAGGGAAGCCTTGCAGAATCTGTAATTCGTTCTGTTTATATGGAAGATCATATGGGATCAGATATTGCTGCTCTTATTGCTCCATTTACTTTTATTGCCGGCGTTTGGATGTATCTTACAGTTTTGTGCCGTGGCTGGACTGTAGTTATTATTCCAATGGAAATTGTAAAGAATCCTAGAAGACTGCCAGAATTTATTGCTGAGCACAATGTAAGTTACACTTATATGCCACCTAGAGTTCTTAAAGTTTTTAAACCAGCATCAGATTCTCTTAAAATGGTAATTACTGGTTCAGAAAAAGTTGTAGGAATCTATTCAGATAAATTCAGAATTGTAAACTGTTATGGTATGACAGAAACTTGTGCTACAGTTGTGACTTTTGAAATTGATAAAGCTTATGAAAACACTCCATGTGGTCTGCCATTGTTAAATGATGGAGCTTATATTCTTGATGAAAATGGTAACGAAGCAGAAGTAGGAGAAATCTGTCTTACAGGTCATTTCTTTAAAGGTTATATTGGTTTACAGGAACAGACAGATAAGGTTAAGTTGAAAAATCCTTTTAAAGACCGCGATGGCAATGAATGGATGTACAAAACAAAAGATTTGGGAAAAAGACTTCCTAATGGTATGATTCAGTATTTGAATCGTATGGACTGGATGATAAAAATCAATGGACAGAGAATTGAACCTGGTGAAATTGAATCTGTTATGAAACAGATGCCTGGAATTACAGATGTAATTGTAAAAGATTTTACAAACAGTCGTGGAAGTGTACATATTAGTGCATTCTATATTTCCGAAAATGGCGAAATTGAAAAAGATGTGTTCATAGAAACCTTAAAAACAAAGCTTCCAGATTATATGATTCCATTGAATTTTATAAAACTAGATGCATTCCCCGTAAATGCTAATGGAAAACTTGACCGCATGGCATTGCAGGATGAAGGAAACTAATATAGAGTGAAAGTGATGAAGGGAAAAAAATCACTCACACTTATAGTTATTCTTTTTATTTCTATATCTGCATGTTCTAAAAAACAGAAGACGATTTTAGAA
>JAKSTH010000083.1 GCA_024402655.1 Treponema sp.
CCTGCTTCAAAGCTGGCAATTGTAGCAGTTGCATTCTTAAAATAAAGAACTTCTGTATTGTCATCTGAAGCAAGATACATTGTTTTTAAGTGTGGATATGCATCCAGCATAGAAACTTTTGCTTCCAGGCGGTCATCACGAACTAATTCACCGGCAAGTCTAAGCCATTTCTGTCCGTTAAAACAGCACAATTCAACTTTAGGATTCTTCTGAATCTGCATAGAAACATCTTTTACTTTCCCAGTCTGAATATAAAGTTTTCCTTCGAAAATATGGATTGTACCAAATGGTCTTACTCTTGGCTGGTCACCTTCCATTGTTGCCAAATAATAAGTGCCACAATTTTTAATAAATTCATAAACTTTTTCCATAAATTTATCTCCTTTTTTTATTTTTCTTCACAATTATTATAATAATATTCCAATTCCGGTCTGCATGTCAGAAAAATGCGGGCCAAATCTTCATCAAAATGAGAACCTGCACTTTCTTCTATAATTCTAAAGGCATCATCATAAGAAAATGCCGATTTATAGCAGCGTTTTGAAACCAAAGCATCGAAAACATCGGCCAAAGCCATAATGCGGGCTTCTACCGGAATCTGATCTTTTTTAAGTCCATGAGGATATCCGTGGCCGTCTACTTTTTCGTGATGATAGTGGGCAACATTCTGAGCAATAGTAACAAAGTTGTCTTCTTCCACTTCTGTCAGAATATCATTAACCATTTTTCCACCAATTTCTGCATGGTTTTTCATCTGTTTATATTCTTCATCATTAAATTTACCGGCTTTTCTAAGAATGGCATCATCTACACCAATTTTTCCCAGGTCGTGCATTGGAGCGCTGCGAATTACAAGATCAAGAAATTCCTGAGTAAAACCCATATTTGCATTTAACAATTTATGAGAGAAAATGCGTACAACATCGCTGGTACGCTTAATGTGACCACCAGTACTCATATCACGAGATTCAACCATCTGTGCCATGCCAAGTATGGTTTTTTCCTGAATAGTACGGATTTTATTGGTTTTTTCGTTTACTTCTTTTGTAAGAGTTTCGTTATATTTGCTTGTAAGCTCCACTACTCTGTAATGTTCTGTAACATCTTTAAATTCAATTGTAAAACCTACAACTGCATTTGCAAAATTGTTTACTGTATGAATTTCAATTTCATAGTAATTTTCATTAAGCTTAAGACTCATTAAACGGATATGCTTATGTTGATTACTGTTGCTGTATTTAGCTTTTTCTTCTGCCAGCCTTTTATCATAAATATCAACACTTTCTATAATTTCTTTTAATTCCGGTCCAGCTTCTGAAATAACCGAGCCTACCCTGCACTTTTTAAGTTCCGGCAGAATTTCTGCAGCTTTTTCATTGCATCCCATGTACTGCAGCTTTTTGTTAAAAGTAATAAACCCTACTTTGGAAATCTGTTCGGCCACAACATTTTTATTTTCATTTGCAGTATAAAGATTTGAATGATAAAGAGGAATTATAGTTCCAGTCATAAGAATGATATAAGAAAAAGGCATTGTATCAAACTTAAAGTCTAAAACTCGCTGTAAAATGTACCACAAACCTGCCAGAATAATGCTAACAATCATGGCCCCCAGTTCTTTTCTGTTTACAGTCTTGTTTTTAACCATGGCAATAATTGAAATTACAAGGGCTGCTAAAATATATGAATACAAAGTTACTGGATACAAAAAGTGAGTTGGCCCGTATTCTTTAACCAGCTGTACATAATCATTATAAATAATAAATTCCGAAGAAATATAATATAGATGATTAAAACCTGAAGTAAAAACAAAGTACAAAATAACTGTCTGGATAATAATTAAAGGGATTTTTACAGCTTTGTTGAGTTTAAAATGGCATACTTCGCAAACTGTGAAAAAATATAGAATAGGAAGATAACAACCGCCAATATAAACTATTTTGTTTGCAAGCAGGGCTTCCTGTACATTTGTTGAAAGACTAAAAAATAAATAGCCTACATTTGACAGAATCATAATAATCATCATTACGTTCTGACTAAGGCTGCGTTTTACATCTGTTATATAAAGCCAGGCATAAACACAAAGAGACAGGAATACACAAATACTATAGTTTAATACCATTTTTAACTCCATTTATAGTATATCTCATTAAAATGAAAATTCAAATATATAATTGGAATGAACATTTATCTCTTTATATCATAAGATTATGGTGGTAAAATATAATGATATTGATTCGGTTTTTTTGGAGTTATAAATTGGAAAAAATTAGCAGCAAGAAAATTATTATGGGGCTGGCGGCTTTACTGGTTTTACTTTTTCATTTCTGGATTCCTGTTACAAAGGCTTCTGTAATTATTAAAGGCGCTTTTATTGGTGTTGATTTATTCTTTTTTGTTTCTGCCTGGTCTCTTGGAAAACAGGAAGAAATTAAATTTTTGCCATTCATAAAAAATCGCCTGGCTTTGATTTATTTCCCATTTTTTTTAATGGCAATTATTGCTGCAATATATGGCAGCTGGTCTTTTAAAAGATTTGCCTATGTGGTTACTACAATAGATTTATTTAGAAGAGGTGGCGGTGCTTTTCTGTGGTATCTTGCTGCAATCTTATTTGTATATGCACTTGTTCCTTTGTGTCTAAAACTGAAAAAACTGTTCGGATTCTGGGGACTTTTAATAATGATTGCAGTTTGGGCTTCATTAACAGGGGTGCTCCAGTTTGTATTTGGTTACACAAAGCTGAATATTTTATTAAACAGACTTCCATTATTTTGTATTGCCTTGTATTATAACGATTTACAAAATCTGATTTCTAAAAAAATCCGGCTTATTCTGGCTGTTTTCCTTACCCTATCCGGTTTATATTTGGTATATCAGTTTGGAACCACACTGCGCTTAAATGTGCCTTTTACAGATTTTTACTATATTCTTGCCATTCCACTAGTTCTTGGACTTGTTGAACTGCTTGATCAGCTTACAGCCTGCACTAACTACAAGTTCTATGTTTTATCATTTATTGGAAAATTAACGCTGGAAATCTATGGATTACAAATGATTTTCGGTTATAATATTGAAGCCTGGTTATTAAAAGCAATGGGTAGAAATTTAAGTGTTCTTGCATTTTTACTGACTGTGCTTATTTTAATTGCAATGGCCTTTGTTTTTAATCTTTTACTAAAACTGATTAGAAACGGAACTGAAAAAGTATTTATACATCTTAGAGGAGAAAAATAATGAAAAAAATTACAGTAATTCTTACAGCCCTTGTTTTAGCAGTATGTACTATTGGCTGTTCAAAAAAATCTGATGCACAGGCAAATACAATGGGAACAAAGCTTGCTGCAGAATTCAAATCACAGATTAAAGAAACAAAAGATTTAAAACAGATTGCAGAAAATCTTGCAGAAATGACAGATATGTTTTGTGTTGTAGAATCAATGGAACCCGGCTATTTTCCTGGCTTTGACAATAATGTGGAAGGTTATAAACAGGCAGTAGGCTTTTTCCCAATGATTGGTAGTGTTCCTTTTGTAGGCTATATTTTCGAAGTAGAAAATCCAAAAGCATTTGCAGCAACTCTTACAGAAAATGCAAATCCAAGATGGAATATCTGTACAGAAGCTTCTGAAACTGTAGTAGAAATCAGTGGAAAATATGTTTTCTTTACTATGTGTCCTGGTGATGCAGAAGAAGACTGGTAAATATATAAAATAAAGTTAGGAGAATTCCATGAAAAAGCAGTGCTTTAATCCTTATATGCCAAGCTGGGAATATGTTCCAGATGGTGAACCACACGTATTTGGCGACCGTATTTACGTTTACGGATCTCACGACCTTTTTAACGGTGCTGTTTTCTGTTTAGGAGACTACATTTGTTACTCTGCCCCAGTTTCAGATTTAAAAGACTGGCGTTACGAAGGTGTTATTTATAGAAAAGACCAGGATCCTGCACAAGATGGAAGAATGGTTTTATACGCTCCAGATGTAACACAAGGTCCAGACGGCCGCTATTATATTTACTATGTAATGGATAAAGTAGGCTTTGTTTCTGTTGCCGTTTGTGACACACCAGCCGGCAAATATGAATTCTACGGTTATGTTCACTATAAAGATGGTACTCGTTTGGGAGACCGCAAAGGAGATATGCCTCAGTTTGACCCAGCTGTTTTAACAGAAAATGGCAAGGTATATCTTTATACAGGCTTTTGTGGAAACCACATGAAAGACAGAATTGGTGCCATGGCTACAGTTTTAGACAGTTCCGACATGCTTACAATTGTAGAAGAACCTGTTGTTATTGCGCCTGGCGACCATTACAGTTCTGCTTTTGATGAAAAAGGCAATGTTGTTACTCCAATTGAAACAGAATGTACTTATCCTTTAGTTTCAACAGAAAACTGGTGTGGTTATAAAAATCATGAATTCTTTGAAGCACCTTCTATTAGAAAAGTTGGCGACACATACTATTTTGTATTCAGTTCTGCTGTTATGCACGAACTTTGTTATGCAACAAGTAAGAATCCTACAAAAGACTTTGTGTATCAGGGTGTAATTGTAAGTAACTGTGATCTTCATATAGATACATATAAACCTGCAGATATGCCTGCTGCTTACGGTGCAAACAATCACGGTGGTTTTGAATGTGTTAATGGTGAATATTACATGTTCTATCACAGACACACAAATAACAGCTGGTATTGTCGCCAGGGTTGTGCAGAAAAAATTAAAATCATGCCAGACGGAACAATTCCTCAGGTAGAAATTACTTCTTGTGGTCTTAATGGTGGTCCTTTGGCTGCAGAAGGAACATACGGTGCATATCTTGCCTGCAACCTGTTTGTAAAAGACAAACCAAGTAAATATGTTGGTGGCAGTGAATATCCTAAAATTACTCAGGATGGCAGCGACGGTGATGAAAATCCTGGTTATATTGTAAATATTACAAACGGTGCAACTATTGGATTTAAGTATTTTGAATTCAAAAATGTGCATAAAATCACTATCACTACCCGCGCCTATTTCTATGGTGTATATGAAGTTAGAACAAAATGGGATGGACCTGTTCTTGGTATAATCAAAACAGATTCAAGTAATTTCTGGGAACAGTATTCTGCAGAAATTAAGATTCCAGATGGTGTAGACAGCCTGTATTTAACTTTTAATGGCAGTGGAAATGGTCAGTTAAAAGATATTTCTTTCAACTAATTGCATAAAAGAATATAACACAGTATTATATAAGCATCATTTATTGAAAACGGCAAAGAGGTCGTAAATGGATGAACCTTACAAGAAAGGTGTCTGCTTTTCTTGTAGTTAGGGTTCCTCGATTTACGATCTCTTTTTTTTATACCCAAAATTTGAGGTTGGAGGATTAAAATGGCAAAATTCATTTTTGTTACAGGTGGTGTTGTTAGCGGTCTTGGAAAAGGTATTACTGCTGCAAGTTTAGGACGTCTTTTAAAATGTCGCGGCCTTAAAGTTGCATCACAAAAGCTGGACCCTTATATGAATGTTGACCCTGGTACCATGAGTCCATTCCAGCACGGAGAAGTTTTTGTAACAGAAGATGGAGCCGAAACAGACCTGGATCTTGGTCACTATGAACGCTTTATTGATGAAAATCTTACTAAATATTCCAACCTTACTTCTGGCCGAGTTTACTGGGAAGTTTTAAACCGGGAAAGAAAAGGCGAATACCTTGGTCAGACAGTTCAGATTATTCCTCATGTAACTAATGCAATTAAAGACTTTGTTCTAAAAAATGCAGAAGTAAGTGGCGCCGATGTTTGTATTGTAGAAGTTGGTGGTACTACCGGTGATATTGAAAGTCAGCCATTTTTGGAAGCAATTCGCCAGCTTGCACTGGAAGTTGGCCGCAGAAACTGCCTTTTTATCCATGTTTGTCTTGTTCCTTATATTTCAGGTTCAGATGAATTTAAATCTAAACCAACACAGCACTCTGTAAAAGAATTAATGGGCGTTGGAATTCATCCAGACATTATTGTTGCCCGTTGTGAAGAATATATTCCAGATGACATTCGCAAAAAGATTTCCCTTTTCTGTAATGTGGGAGAAGATTGTGTAATTAACAACACTACTCTTTCCAGCTTATATGAAGTTCCATTAATGCTGCATAACCAGAAAATGGATGAAGTTGTTTGCCGCGAATTAGGTTTGGAAATAAAAGATGAACCAGATTTATCTGAATGGATTTCTATGGTAGACAGCATTCATAACCGTAAAGACGAAGTTCAGATAGCACTGGTTGGTAAATATGTAAAACTCCACGACTCTTATTTGAGTATAGTTGAATCTTTAAACCACGCCAGCTTTGCTGTTGGTTGTAATTTAAAAATTAAATGGGTAGACAGTGACAGCGTAACAGATGAAACTGCCCCAGAAATTTTTAAAGACTGCAACGGAATTATTCTTCCTGGTGGTTTTGGAAACCGTGGTATTGAAGGTATGGTAAATAGCTGTAAATATGCAAGAACTCATAAGCTTCCATACTTTGGCATCTGTCTTGGAATGCAAATTGCTGTTATTGAATATGCAAGAAATGTTCTTGGTTATAAAGATGCAAACTCAACAGAATTTAATGAACAGTGCGAACATCCTGTAATTGACCTGATGAAAGACCAGGAAGGTGTAATTATGGGTGGAACTATGCGTCTTGGAAAATATGTATGTAAAGTTTCTGATAATACAATTCTTAAAACTGCATATAAAAACGATTTAATCGAAGAACGTCATAGACATCGCTATGAATTCAACAACAAATTCCGTCAGGAAATGATAGAAAAAGGGCTCGTAATTGGAGGAACTTCGCCAGATGAAACTCTTGTAGAAGCAGTAGAACTTTCTAAAAAAGATCATCCATTCTATGTTGGCGTTCAATTCCATCCAGAATTTAAGAGTAGACCAAATAATGCAGGTCCTTTATTTGCAGAATTTGTAAAAAATTGCTACAATAATAACTAGAGGTAATCATGTATACAGAAAATGAAGTTTTAGATTTTGTAAAAGAGGAAGATGTTAAATTTGTAAGATTAGCCTTTTTTGACATTTCTGGAAAACAGAAAAATATTTCAATTATGGCAGATGAATTACAGCGTGCTTTTTCACTTGGAATCAGTTTTGATGCTTCTGCTATAGAAGGCTTTGAATCTCCAAATAAATCCGACTTATATTTACATCCAGATCCAGCAACACTTTCTGTATTACCTTGGAGACCTAACACAGGAAAAGTAGTACGTATGTTCTGTAACATCCGCTACCCTGATGGAACTCCATATGAAAAAGATTGCCGATACTTTTTGAAGCAGGCTGAAAAAAAATTAAAAGAAGAATGCAACGTGTTCCTTTCGTTTGGAACAGAAGTAGAATTCTATCTTTTTAAGCTGGACGAACAGGGAAATCCTACAAAAATCCCTTTTGATAACGGCGGTTATATGGATATTGCACCAGAAGATAAAGGTGAAAATATCCGTCGAGAAATCTGCTTTACATTGGAACAGATGGGAATTATTCCAGAAGCCAGCCACCACGAAGAAGGTCCAGGCCAGAATGAAATCGACTTTAAATATGACCATGCTCTTACAACTGCAGACAATGTTGCTACATTCAAGTGGATTGTAAGAACAAAGGCAGCCAGCAATGGTTTATATGCAGACTTTTCTCCAAAACCTCTTTCTGATAATGCAGGTTCTGGTATGCATATTAATATTGGTTTCAAAAATCTGGATTCAAATGATAAAAATGATTATCTTACAGCTGCAATTGGCGGAATTGAAAAACATCTTAAAGAAATCACTTATTTCTTAAATCCAACTCAGGAATCTTACAACCGCTTGGGTGAATGTAAAGCACCAAAATATATTTGCTGTGGAAAACAGAATCGTTCTGCATGCATCCGCATTCCAGCAACAAAACAGGTTAATCGTCTTGAATTAAGAACTCCTGATCCAGGATGTAACCCTTATATTTGTTTTGGTTTACTTATTTATGCCGCAATAGATGGTATTAAGAATAATCTTAAACCGGCAAATATTATTGAAGAAAACTTATTTGATGAACAAATCGCAAAAAAATATAATTTAAATACTGTTCCAGATACTTTGGAAGAAGCTGAAAAAATTGCTTTAGAAAGTCCATGGATTAATTCTGTTCTCAATCTGTATAAATAACCGGAAATAAAAATGCAATCTGAGCAGTATAGCGTTTTAGTTATAACAAAAGATAACAAAATATCCTCAACAATTGGTGCCATGCTTATGCCTCCAATGTTCGATGTATCTATGTCTTCTGATTATAACGAAGCTAGACGTGTAAATGCAGAAAGAACCTTTAATATTATTATTGTTGATGAAGGAGATGGCAACGGAATAGATTTTGCAAAAGATGTTTCTGGCAGCAATTCCACTATTCTATTGCTTACTTCTGCAGAACATTTTGACCAGATTTCTTATCAGGTTGAAGGTTATGGGGTTCTTACAATTACAAAACCTTTTGACAGTTTTTATTTCTACAACATGATTAAAATTGCTATTGCGGTTCAGTATAAAATACAGATGCTTTCATCCCAAACTGCAAAATTAAAAGAAAAGATGGAAGAAATCCGCATTGTAAACCGGGCAAAAATGCTTTTAATGCAGAACCTGAACATGACAGAACAGGAATCTCACCGTTACATAGAAAAAGAAGCTATGGACCGCTGTATAAAAAGAACAGCGGTGGCAGAACAGATTATCAAAACGTATAATTAGAGATCTAGAAAATCGCTTTGATTAATTTCCCACCCCATACCGGAACATTTTGTAGAAACATCAAAATAATTGTATTTTAATTTGAGAGGATTCCAACAATCTAGGAAATATATCTTTGTTCCACTAACCCACAAACTTGTGCCAAATTGTACCCAAAGAGAATTTTTGGGACTTATTCTTTGTGAAGTATTATTTATGATATCAATCTCATAAATTTCATTAGATTTTATTCCATTATTTTCAGAATACACGATGCCATAATATTTATCTTTAATTTTTACAATTCCTTGTAAATAATCATTACCTATTCCTTCAAGTTGTAAATTTAGTTTCTTCTCAATTTTTTCTTCTTGTAAATTAATTAAATAATATTCATCATCAAAATAGGGCCCAGTCCCATATTCACTTTTTTTCAAGAATAAGTATGTTTCATCAATGTACTCTACTACACAATAAAAACTTTTACAATCTTCTCTGACTTTAGAACAATCAATTTTAATATTTCCAAAATTGCTTATGGATTCATTCTTACAATTAATCTTTGCTATATAACTAAAACCATCTAATAAATATGAAAAATATAAATCCCCATTTGAATCTGGAACAAGGGAAAAAATAGACGAATCTGTTATTTGTGTAATAAGATTTTCACTAACAACTCCTGTTGTAGAATCAAATACATTAAAACAAAGTTCCCGTTTGTTATATTCATTATTCATTCTTAATGAGTCTATTACACAATAATCTCCTGGAGTATCTTCATTATAAAACAAACCAACTCTACTTACATTTATAAAATCTACTTCATTTTTTTTGGGATCTAAACAGGCTATTTGCGATTTACCATTAAGCGGATTATAATACTTAGGTAGTGTTTTTCCAACTTTTACCGGTTTATACCAAGATGATTGATTCCCATCGCCATAAAAAACCCAATCAAAAACTTCATTGGTTTCATAATTAATAATTACAAACACATCACCTAGTTTTTCTGTTTTATACGAATTGTTTTTATTTCCAAATAAATACTTCTTTCCTTCTATTGGCATACTCATAACAATATACCCATCAGAAGGATTAAAACTTTTATATGTTGTTTTCTGTTTTATACTCTTAGTTTCACCTAGCATTGAATACATCGAGTCACATGAAAATAAAAGAAAAGATATTAAAAATAAGGGAATAAATTTTTTCATAATTAAAATCCTAATAATTTTTATAAGACTCAATAAGTTTTGTTCTATCTGATGCATACAAATCAGAAGGTGCAACCCATAAAATATTTGTATT
>JAKSTH010000084.1 GCA_024402655.1 Treponema sp.
TTCTACAACTTTTACAGGTTCCTGTGGTTTTTCAACAACAGCAGCTGCTGGTTCAATGTAGTCATCGGTAAAAGAAATGTCTAAATCACGAACAACAGGTTCTTCAAAATCTTCAGGTTCTGGAAGTTTTTTTAAAGAAAGTGTTTCAGAAGAATCATTTAAATCGGTAACTTCTGGTGCTGTAATTTCTTCGATATTATCCTGAGGATCTTCTACAGAATCTGAGGCGCATGAGAAAATTGTTAATGTTAGCAAGGTTGCAATTGCCAGAATAATTTTTTTCATGGTGCAGCTCCTATAACATCTAAAATTAATTTATCATTTGCTTTACCCAATTCTTCTACTTCTTTAGAAGATGGTACAGTAAACCAGTTTTCAGTTTCTTCAGTTTCCCAGGTTTCTTCAGGTTGTCTTGAAACATTGTAATCCTGTTTTACCTGTGGTCCTTCCGGTACTAAAAGTTCCTGTGAAAATGTAATTGGAGATACACTTTCATCTGGCTTTGAACTGGAAGGTTTTACCAGAGCAAAAATCAAAAGAATTATAAGAAGAATAATTAAAGAAATCAGAAGAATTATTAGGGCCCGTCGTTTATCTTCCTTTATAAAATTTGAAAGACGGTCAAAAAGAGAAGTTACTTTTTCTTTAATGTTTCCCAATAATTCTCTAAAATCCATTATTCCTGCTCTTTATTTCTTCTTACCGGACGAGGTGGCAATACAACGCCTTCTTCGTCTGGAATGTCTTCTTCTTTAAAATCATCTTTTACAGGAAGGTCCTTTTCTTTTTTAATTTCCTGATCAAGACGAAGTGCAATAATTTTACTTACACCAGATTCTTCCATTGTAATACCAAGCATTGTGCTGGCACCCATAACAGTTTTCTTGTTATGAGTAATAACAATGTACTGGCTGACATTAGCAAAACTTTCCAAAGCAGTAACAAAGCTTGAAACGTTTTTATCATCCAAAGCCGCATCAATTTCGTCTAATAAACAGAATGGACTAGGGCGAACCTGATATGTAGCAAAGAGGAGGGCAACTGCAGTCATTGTTTTTTCACCACCAGAAAGCAGCGCAATATTTTCAAGTTTCTTTCCAGGTGGCTGAGCATAAATATCAATACCTGAAGTAAGAATATTTGTAGGATCTGCAAGTTTTAATTCTGCGCGGCCACCATTAAACAGTCTGCGGAACATATTGTGGAAATTCTTTTTAATCTGATTATATGTTTCAAGGAACATTTCTGCAGATTTAGATTTAATTTCTTCACTAACAATTTTAAGATTTTCGAGAGATTTTTTTGTGTCGTCGTAGTTTGTATTCTGTCTTTCGTATCTCTCTTTAACTTCAGAAAATTCTTCTGGAGCCATTAAGTTTACTGTGCCCAAATTAGCCAGATCTTTTTTAGCTTCAGAAAGTTTTTCACGCAATTCAACAGCAGGTGTTGTGATTTTGTACATCTGCTCTTCAAATTCCATAAGATCTCGTGAATACTGATCCTGGAAGTTTTGTTTAATATTGCGGATATCATTATCTGCAGAATTCAGTTTTAAAGATAAATCTTCATACTGTTCCTGACATTTTTTCTGTTCTTCACGTTTCTTTTCAAGTTTATCATTTTTACCAGAAACACTTTCGTTTGCTTTTGCAATTTCTTTATCAAGCTGGTCCATTTCTTTGGCCAGCTTTTGACCTCTGTATTCAATTTCAGCAAGGTCATCTTCATAACTTGAAATTTGTTCATTAATTTCAGAAGCCCGTTTTGTTTCAGTAAATAATTCTTCTTCAGTTTCGTGTAAAATTGTTTGTTCATGAGTCAACTGTCTGTTAAGAGTTGAAATCTGATCCTGGGCTGCTTTAATCTGTTCCTGCATCTGAACTTCATTTACACGGAGTTTCTGTAAAGTTTCTCTATATTCATCAATTTTTTTAGTTAAATCTGAATTCTGTGCATGAAGTTTAGAAATCTGTTCTTTAATTTCATCAACTTTTTCATAATTTTCATTGATTTTATTATCAATAGCACGCTTCTTTGTCATAATTCCTTCTGGTGAAAGGAACTCAGTAATAAAAGAAGGAGAAGCTTCAAGATAAGTGTTAAGAGCGTTTTCCAGTTCAATAAGCTGATTTTCAGTTTCTGTAAAAGCATCAGTTGCATCTTTAATCATTTTCAATGCAGCATCTGGATTCTGCTTTTGAAGATTAAAGTCGTTGAAAATATTTTTTCGGCCTGTTACAAAAATCTTTAATTTACTTAAGTTTGTATCAAGCTTTTCTTTTGCAGTTCTCATGGCACTTTCGCTAAAGCCTGCATTTTTCAGCTTGTCATCCAGTTTACTTACAATATCTTCAGTAATGGATGCCAGTTCTGCCTGTAAATCTCCACGTTCTCTTTCTAAATCACCAATGCGAACTCTTAATGTGTCTGCATGACGGTCGTTTTCTGTAATCTGGGAACCTGAAAGTTCAATATTGTTATGGAAAGAGTCAATATTATTTTTAATATCATTTAACTGCTTTGTTTTTGTGTGAAGTGAAGCATTCTGGTCGTCAATTTCTTCCTGAATATTGTCAATGCGTTCTTCATTGGCCTGTTTTTTAATTTCCAAGCTGCTGATTTTTTCTTTTAAAATCTGAGCCTGAGCATTTTGCTGTTTAATTAATTCCAGTTTACCGTTTTTTTCCTGACCAATACCAATCAACTGAGCCTGTTTAGAGTACAATTCTTCCTGCATGGCTTTTACACTATCCATGTTTTCAGAAATTGTATTGTTGATTTCATCAATTTCGGCAATAACTTTATCTCTTCTAGCCTGAACAGCTTTTAATTCTTCTTCGCGTCTGGCTTTGTCCTGAACAAAGTTTTTAAGTTTTAAAAGAGTAATATGTAATTCGTGAGTATAAATTTCGTCTTTAAGTTTTCTGTATTTTGTTGTTTTTTCTGATTGTACTTTGAGAGTATCATACTGGCGTTTAATTTCAGAAAGAGCTATTTCAATCTGAACAAGGTTTTCTCTTGTTTTTTCCAGTTCTCTTTCTGCTTCCTGACATGCAGCTTTACTTCGGCTGATACCAGCAGCTTCTTCAAAAAGATAGCGGCGGTCTTCTGGTTTGCTGGAAAGTACCTGGTCAATTTTTCCCTGTTCCATAACAGAGTAGGCTGCTTTACCAACACCTGTATCCATAAAAAGACGGCGGATTTCTGTAGGACCAGCCGGTCTTCTGTTAATAAAATATTCCTGATCACCAGAGCGATAAAGACGTCTTGTAATAGCAATTTCGGCATCATCAAGAGGGAGAAGACCTTTTTCATTGCTAAGAGTTAATGTAACTTCTGCAGTGTTAAGAGCTGAACGACGTTCTGTTCCGTTAAAAATAACGTCTTCCATTTTTTCAGCACGGAGATTCTTTGAGCGGTTTTCTGCAAGTACCCATTTAATAGCATCAACAACATTACTTTTTCCACAACCATTTGGACCCAGTAAAGCTGTAATACCATCTGCAAAATCAATATGAGTTTTGTCGGCAAACGACTTAAAACCGTAAATATCAAGACTTTTTAAAAACACAAGAATCCTCTTACACTATAGTTTATCTTATCTATTATACCGAACAGCGGGTAATATTACAAGATAAAAATGAGAAAGTTAGAAGATGTAAATTGTTGTAATATAAGAAAATAAAAACTTAAAATCAGACCAGATTATTATAGTCCTGTTCTAATCTTCCGCATCAAAAATCTGTGGTGCCACAACTTTTCCATCATAAATTTCTTTTGGAAAAACCTTTAATCCCAGTTTTTTTTCAAGTGCGGCATATTGTCTCATTTCAAATTCATCGCCAATTACACAATTAATACCTGTTTTTCCGGCTCTTCCTGTTCTTCCACTGCGATGGATAAAGAAATCTTCATCAGATGGCAGATCCATTTGAATAACATGGGAAATGTTTGGAATATCAAGACCACGGGCACATAAATCACTTGTAACAAGAACATTTATTTTACCACAGCGGAATTTATCTATTGCGGCTTTTCTGTCCTGTTTTTTTGCTTTTGCATGAAGCGCTATACAAGGCACTTTTTTGTATGAAAGTTTTGAATAAATGTTTTCTACCTGATCTGCTCTGGAAGTAAAAACTAATGCTTTTGAACATTTTTCTGCATTTATGAACTTTCTTAAAGTTTCAATTTTATCTCTTCGTTCAGCAAAAATTGCCCAATGGGAAATATTTTTCTGCAAAATATCTTCTTCCGGCATAATTACACTTTCTATACCATTAAAGAATTTTTTTACTTGGGGAGAAATAGTTGCGGAAAGTGCAATTATTTGTGTAGCTGGTGAAAGCAAAGATTTTAATTCAAAAGTGTCATCATAGGCTTCTTTTTTAATCATTCTGTCACATTCGTCAAAAATACAAGCCCATAAATCATTTATTTTGATTTTCTTTAATCTGATTAATTCTATAATTCTGGCTGTAGTTCCAGTAATAATCTGAGGTTTTTCTTTTAACAATTCCAGCTGTCTTTTAATTGGAGCCCCTCCAATTATTAAAGCTGTTTTTCTGTCTGTAATTGCTTTAGCAGCAGAATTAATTTGAGAAGCAAGTTCAAAAGTAGGGGCAATAACAAGAATTCTTAATTTCTGCTTGTCAGCATCTTTTTGAAGTTTATTAATAAGTGGCAAAAGATACGCATATGTTTTACCTGTTCCTGTTTCCGACTGAAAAATGAGATTTTGACCTTTATCAATAATTGGCATTACTTCTTTTTGTACGTTAGAAGGTTTTGTAATGTTAAGAGCTGTAAGTTTAGTTAAAATATCATCTGATAAATAAGAAAAAGCGTTGTTATCATTCATATTTGTACTATAGCATACTGCCTGAAAATCTGCTATAATAAATATTATGAAAATCGGAATAGATACCTTTGGGTGTGACCATGGTAAATCTGGTTTAGGAAATTATCTTTTAAATTTTATAAATAATATTCCTGCAGATTGTGGTCATTCTATTGAATTATTTGGCTCTGAACTCGATAGATACATTTATAAATCTGAAATAGAAAAAACTTATGTTTCTGTAAATGTTCCTGATACTCTAAAAGCAGAACGAAAATGGCATAAACGCAGAATCAAGGCATTTTTACAGAAAAATAATTATGATGTTGTTTTATTTCCTGCTGTTGAAAATGTAATTCCTAAAAAATTTGCAACAAAATCTATTGCAGTATTAAACAGCATTTATTCCACAACAGTAAAAAATCTAAAACATGGTGAAAGAAAGCAATTTAAAAAAGGTCTTGAAAGAGTACATGTAATTATTGCTTCTTCACAGTACATAAAAGATGATTTAGTCCAAAATGGATTTGATGAAAAAAAGATTCATGTTGTTTATAACGGAATTGATCACAAAGTATTTTTCCCGGTTCTTGATACAGAATCTGAATATGTAGAAATTAAACCTTTTGCAATTAAAAAACCTTATTTTATTTATGGTTCCCGTCTTTCTGGACAGGAAAAAAAGCATATTGAATTAATTAAAGCATTTAATCTTTTTAAGAAAAATACAGGTTTGCCACATCGTCTTGTAATTGCAGGCAATGATGGTGATTATTCTGAAGAAATAAAAAATGCAGCCTATAATTCAGAATATTCTTCTGACATTTTTATAACAGGGTTCTTCCCATTTGAAAGTCTGCCTAAACTTTATTCTGGTGCAACAGCTTGTGTTTTTCCATCTGTTAATGAAGGTGTAGGGCTTCCAATTTTGGAATCTATGGCATGTGGTATTCCTGTTTTGTGTTCCAATGCCGGTGCTCTTAAAGAAGCTGGAGCCGATGCACCTGTATATTTTAATTCTGATGATGTGGAAGAAGTTGCTGCAAAAATGAAACTGATTGTTGAAGATAATAATCTTTATAAGCAAAAAGTTGATGATTGTCTAAACAGAGCAAATCACTTTAACTGGAAGTCAACAGTTGATGAAACTTTTAAAATTATAGAAGATTTATATAACCAAAATTAAGGTTAAAAAAAGAAAGACTGGTTCTTTATAAAAGTTCCAGTCTTTTTTTTGGGTTTAATAATCTTTATTCTTCTATTGCATCAGTAGAAACAATTAAATCTTTAATGTTTTCATGCTTCTGCTGAAGTACAATTTCTTTTGTTACAGTAAACTTCTTTTTACCCTGAATATTAGGAATTTCGAACATAATATCCATAAGCATTTTTTCAACAATAGTTCTTAATCCGCGGGCACCAGTTTTCTGTCTGATGGCTTCGTTGGCTATTTCTTCAATTGCTTCTGGTTCAAAAACAAGTTCTGCATTATCAATTGCAAAAGATGCAGTGTACTGTTTTGTAATTGCGTTCTTTGGTTCAGTAAGAATGCTTACCAAATCATCTTTTGTAAGTTCTTTTAATGCAACAGTAATTGGCATACGACCAATCAATTCAGGAATAAGACCAAATTTTACTAAATCATCTGGAGAAACCTGATTCAAAAGTTTAACCTTTTCTTCTTCCGAAAGCTGACCAACAGAACTTCCAAAACCCATAAAGTGATCTGCAGTTCTTTTTTCAATGATTTTATCAAGACCAACAAAAGCACCACCAAGTACGAAAAGAATATTTGTTGTATCAATCTGAAGCATTTCCTGATTAGGATGTTTTCTACCACCCTGAGGAGGAACACTGGCAACTGTACCTTCAATAATCTTTAATAAAGCCTGCTGAACACCTTCACCGCTTACATCACGAGTAATTGAAGTGTTTTCACTTTTTCTGGCAATTTTATCAATTTCATCAATAAAAATAATACCACGCTGAGCAGCTTCAATATTACCATCTGCAGCATTAATAAGTTTAAGAAGAACATTTTCTACATCTTCACCAACATAACCTGCTTCTGTAAGAGTTGTAGCATCTGCAATGGCAAATGGAACTTTAAGTTTCTGCGCAAGAGTTTTTGCAAGAAGTGTTTTACCGCTACCAGTTGGACCTACTAAAAGAACATTTGATTTTTCAATTTTTACGGCATCTTCATCAGTTGTAACATTTGCAGAAGACATTCTCTTATAATGATTATAAACTGCAACTGATAAAACTTTTTTTGCATCATCCTGTCCAATAACATACTGATCAAGATATTCTTTAAATTCTTTTGGAGTTGGTACCTGATTTAACTCAATTGGAGACAAATCGGCAGCCTGTAAGTCAAGTTTATCCTGACATGCACTAACACAACGGTCACAAATAAAAGCACCTGTTGGGCTGGCAATCATTTTTCTGTCTCTGTCAGCTGGTTTACCGCAGAAAAAACAGAAAGTATCGTCTTTAGAAAATCTTTTCATTTTTCTTTCCTGTGTGATATAAGTTGCAGATTATTTTCTGTTTTTCATAACATGGTCAACAATGCCATATTCTTTTGCATCATCGGCAGACATAAAGAAATCTCTTTCAATATCTTTTGAAACCTGTTCAATAGATTTATTTGTCTGTTTTGCCAAATATTCAATAGATAATTTCTTTAATCTGATAATTTCTTTTGCAAGAATAGAAATATCGCTTTCCTGACCTTCTACACCGCCTCTTGGCTGATGAATCATTACTCTTGAAGAAGGAAGGGCAAAGCGTTTTCCTGGAGTACCACCTGCTAAAAGAATAGCAGCCATGCTGGCAGCCTGTCCCATACAAATTGTCTGGATATCGCATTTTACATACTGCATTGTATCGTAAATAGCAAGACCAGCAGTTACAGAACCACCTGGTGAGTTAATATAAATACTAATATCTTTATCTGGATTTTCTGATTCAAGGAAGAGAATCTGTGCAACTGCAATATCAGCACTTGCATCATTAATTTCGCCATCAATAAAAATAATTCTGTCTTTTAAAAGACGAGAAAAAAGGTCATATCCTCTTTCTCCATTTCCTGTTCTTTCCCATACATTTGGGATATTGTAATTCATCTGTTCGTTCATGTTATAATCCATAATATAAATATAATGAAAAATTCTACAAAATACAAATTTAAATTAAAAAATCTGATAATAAAAAAATAACCGCAGGGAAAAATCCATGCGGTTATTAACTTAAGAAAATCTTATAAAATTAGCGCTGTTCGAACAATTCTTTGAATGATAATTTGTCGCCCTTTGTAACTTTAACCTGTTTGTAGATTTCGTCATAAAGTTTGTTTTCTTTTGTATCATCAACGATGTATTCTTTAGCTCTAGGATCTTCATAGTGTTTTTTAACTTCTTCCAAAGTCATTCCACCTTCATCAGCAATTTTCTGATATTCAGCTTCAACTTCTTCTGGAGTTACTGTGATATTTTTTGCTTTAATCAATGAATCAACGATGATGCGTGATTTAAGCATTTTTTCACTGTCACCTGTCCATTCCTGGAGCATAGTTTCTTTTGTCTGACCAGCAGATGTAATCATTTTTTCCAACTGTTCTGGAGAAGTCTGGAACTGCTGAGCCATCATATTCCAGCGGCCATTGAGTTCAGCTTCGAGCATTGATGCAGGAATATCAAATGGATTCTTTTCAACAAGCTGAGAGAGAAGGGAATTGTTTTTAAGTTCCTTAATCTTTCTGTTTTTAGCTGTTTCCATGTTTCTTGCAATGTCAGCTTTCATATCTGCAAGTGTCTTGTATTTTTCGTTACAGTCCTGAGCGAAATCATCGTCAAGAGCTGGAAGATCACGAAGTTTAACTGCTTTAACTGTTACGCTGAGTTTTTTAGTTTTTCCAGCAAGGTCAGAATCTTCGTATGTTTTTGGATATTTCTTTGTGATTTCTTTTGTTTCACCTTTTTTCATACCAACGATTTCATCGTCGATTTTGTAAAGGTTTTCTCCAGAACCAACTGTGAATACAAAGTCTTCACGTTTTGTTCCTTCGATTGCTTTTCCATCATCACCAAGTTCTTCGTAGTTGATTGTAACAATGTCATCTTTAGCAACAGTTTCATCTTTTTTGTCGATAACCATTGCATTTCTTTCCTGCATTGCTTTCAATTCTTCTGCGATTTCTGCATCACCAACAGTAACCTGTGGTTCTTTTACTGTAATTCCAGAGAAGTCTTTAACATCAACTTTAGGGAATACATCGTATGTTACAGAATATTTTAAATCTTTCTTGATGTCTAATTCTGGCATTTCATCCATTACTGGCTGAGCATATGGTAATGGGCGATTGTCTGTTTCTTTTTCAAAAATTTCGCCTAAAGAGGAATCGATTAAGCTGCCAATTGTATCAGCTTTTAAAGAGTCACCATACTTGCTAACAAGAACATTTTCTGGAACATGACCTTTTCTGAATCCTGGGATCTGTGCATTTTTAACATAATTTTTTAATGTTGATTTGTAAGCACTTTCAACTTCTGATTTATCAACAGTTACAGTTAATTTTACTGCTGATTTTTCTAAACTAGTGAATTCTTTCTTAAGTTTCAATTTGAACCTCTTTCTTTAATTAAAAAAAAAGGCGATCCAGAAATTTCTGAATCGCCTTTTTTCTTGAAATAGAGCGGGAAACGGGAATCGGACCCGCAACATCCACCTTGGCAAGGTGGCGCTCTACCATTGAGCTATTCCCGCAAGTTATTATGCGTTTTCAGGCCTCTATTTTCAAATAGAGCGGGAAACGGGAATCGGACCCGCAACATCCACCTTGGCAAGGTGGCGCTCTACCATTGAGCTATTCCCGCATTTTAATTGCAAGAGCAAATCTTGCGAAAGGAGGGACTTGAACCCTCACGCCGAAGCACTAGATCCTAAGTCTAGCGTGTATGCCAATTTCACCACTTTCGCGAAATAAGATCTAGTCTCTTTGACTAATGCTTTTAAGAAAAATGCAATCTTAAAAGTTTTGAGCCATGCAAGGATCGAACTTGCGACCCACAGATTAAGAGTCTGTTGCTCTACCAGCTGAGCTAATGGCCCGTACAGTTGATAGAAAGTAATATATCAAAAACTTAAAATTATATCAAGTCCTTGCATAT
>JAKSTH010000085.1 GCA_024402655.1 Treponema sp.
CCGTTGCTGGTGTTCAGTCTCAGTCTATTACTGTAGACCGTCAGCTTAAACGTTACCATGTACCTCGTGTTGCATTCGTAAACAAATGTGACCGTCAGGGTGCTAATCCAATTCGTGTATGTGGACAGCTTCGTGAAAAACTTGGTCTTAATGCTCACATGATGGAACTTCCAATTGGTTTGGAAGACAAGCTCGAAGGTGTTATTGATTTAGTTGCTATGAAAGCAATCTACTTCGACGGACCAAACGGTGAAGATCTCCGTGTTACTGACATTCCAGCTAATCTTTTGGATGATGCTAAAACATATCGTCAGGAAATGATCGAAGAAGCTTGTAACTTCGACGATGCTTTGATGGAAAAAGTTCTTGAAGGTGGAGAACCATCTGAAGACGAAATCAAAGCTGCTATCCGTAAGGGTACAATTGCTGAACAGTTCGTAGGTGTATACCTTGGTTCTGCTCACGTAAACAAAGGTATTCAGCCTTTGTTGGATGCTGTAAGAGATTACCTCCCAGCTCCAAACGAAGTAAAGAACGTTGCTCTTGACTTGGACAACAACGAAGCTGAAGTTGAACTTGAATCAGTTGATAACAAACCTTGTGTTGCACTTGGTTTCAAACTTGATGATGGTCAGTATGGTCAGTTAACATATACTCGTGTTTATCAGGGTAAAATTAAGAAAGGTGAAGAACTTACAAACACACGTACAAAGAAACGTTTCAAGGTTGGACGTCTTGTTCGTATGAACTCTGCACAGATGGAAGATATCAACGAAGGTTGCGCAGGTGATATCGTTGCTCTCTTTGGTGTAGATTGTGCTTCTGGTGATACATTCGTTAATGGTGGTGTAAACTACTCAATGGCTTCTATGTACGTTCCAGAACCTGTAATTTCTTACTCAATTCAGCCAAAAGATAAATCTTCAGAAATGCAGATGTCTAAGGCTTTGAACCGCTTTACAAAAGAAGACCCAACATTCCGTGTAAACGTAGATCCAGAATCTAATGAAACAATTATTCGTGGTATGGGTGAATTACACCTTGACGTTTACGTAGAACGTATGAAACGTGAATACAACTGTGAAGTTATCACAGGTCAGCCACAGGTTGCTTACCGTGAATCAATTTCTGCACAGGGTGACTTCAACTATACACACAAGAAACAGTCTGGTGGTTCTGGTCAGTATGGTCGTGTAGCTGGTTTCATGGAACCAATTGCAGACAAAGACTACGAATTCGTAGACTCAATTAAAGGTGGTGCTATTCCTAACGAATTCATCCCTTCTTGTGATAAAGGTTTCCAGAGAGCTATGAAAGAAGGTTCTTTGATTGGTGCTCCAATCGTAGGTGTTAAGATCACAATTAATGATGGTCAGTCACACCCTGTAGACTCTAACGATAACGCATTCCAGACAGCAGCTATTGGTGCTTTCCGCGAAGGTTATATGAAAGCTAAACCAGCTATCCTTGAACCAATCATGAAGGTACAGCTTGCTGCTCCTACAGAATTCCAGGGTAACTTGTTCGGTCTTATCAACCAGCGCCGTGGTGTAATCGTTGATTCAACAGATGAAAACGGTACATCTACAGTAAACGCAGAAGTTCCACTTTCAGAAATGTTCGGATTCTCTACTATCCTCCGTTCTTCAACTCAGGGTAAAGGTGAATTCACAATGGAATTCGAAAAATATGGTAAAGTTCCTAACGCTGTAGCAGATGACCTTATGGCAAAATATAAGGCAGCTAAAGAAGCAGCTAAGAAATAATTTAAGAATTAATAATTCTTAAACCATGAAAGAGGTTGGTATAAATGCCAGCCTCTTTTTTATTTTAAATTGAATTTTATTTGCTTTTTGGAAATAAGAGATTAAACTTATATATATTATTACTAAGGAGAAAATTATGGATAAATCAAACTTGTTATCTTCCAGCCCTGTCAGATATTTTGATTCAACAAAGGCAACATTGAATCCTGGTGAAATCGGACTTATTACAGCAAAAAAAGGTTTAGGAAAAACTTCTATTCTTGTTCAGTTTGGAATTGACACTTTATTAAAAGATAAAGCAATAGTACATGTTTCTTTTGATCAGAAATCAAGTAATGTTATCAGCTGGTATTCCAGTGTTCTTTCTGAAATTTGTAAGAAACACAAAGTTGATGTAGATGAATTAAACAGCGAGTTAGTAAGAAATAGAACTATCCTTAATTTTAATCAGGAAACTTTCACTTTGCCAAAGGTTGTAAATACTCTTAAGGCCCTTAAAGAAAGTGGTATTGAATTAAATACAGTTATTGTAGATGATTTGGATCTTTCTAAAGTAGATTGTGAAGATTTGAATTGCTTCTGTGAATTTATTTCTTCTGCAAAAATAAATGCGTGGTTTAGTTATAACTGTGAATCTGAAACTTTAGAAGATACTTTACCTGCAGAAAAACTTGAAAAATTTGCAGCAGTAGCTCATTTGATGCAGGAACCAAAATGTGTTAGTTTAACTATATTAAAAAAAGGGGAAGGTAAAGTTCCGCTTAATTCTAAAACATTATTAATGACTAATTAAAAAGGAGATGAATGTAAATGAAATCATTAATTAAAAAAATAACTGTAGTATTGGTTTTATTGGGAATTAGTATGGCAGCTTTTGCTCAGGGAAATGACCTTGAAGGCCGCTATTATAAAACTAAAATTGATGGTGCTACAGCAGAAGTACTTTTTTTAGAAGATAATATTTGTTTATTGGTTAATGCAGATTCTTACAGCGAAGAATATATGGCTTGTAGATATTTGTATGTTCCTGCAAAAAAAATGGGTTTTATGTGGGAAGATGAAGAATCTTATCTTGATTTTTATGAAGATTACATAACCTTTACATTTGATGATGCAAAAGGAACCCTTACTCTTTCAATGGATGGAGATTCATTTACTTTTAAACTTGTAAAATAAATACTATATTTTGCAAATAAAAAGGGCTGCTTTAGATAAAGTTTAAAAACTTCTAAAGCAGCCCTTTTTTATGTAAATTAATATTCTATTATTCTTTCCATGGGAAAAGGAAAGATCTTAATTTTCTTGGACCGAGCGCTTCACGGTCATCGAAAATCAGTTCATCCCAAGGAATATTATTTCTTTCACGTTTTGTTTTTAATTCAGGATGTTCTTCAAGATAATCATATTTATAAAGTCTGATTCTTAAAGCATTACATTTAGCAATCATAATGCCTGAAACAGAAGGGAACAAACCAATAAGTAAAACTGAAAGTGCAGTTAGAATAATATTGTGAATCAGCATAAAGATTGAAAAGCCGGTATTATCAAAAAGAATAATAATACATTTTTTAAGGCATTTTTTAAAATCATTATGCATTGTTGCTCTAATTGGTGCGAACCACTGTAATCCCATAATAATGAAAATGTCCAGCCAGAAAATAAAGGCACCAATCAATAGACCAAAAAGATTTCCCATTTTAAGAATGTAGAAATCAATACAATAGATAGAAATAATGATAAGACCAGCATTTAAAAGACCAAATAAAGCAGCATCTTTTAATACACCAGGTATGGCCTTAAAAAAGTCAGTTATTCTAACACCATTAAAATCAGCTATTTTTGCAGCCAATTCTGCAAAAGCAAAACTGATAATTGCAAACACAATACAAAATACAATGATTGAAAATAATGCAAAAACTAAAAGCCATGGTGAAGTAGACTCTTCGCCAAAAGCTCTTACAACATTTGCACAGCCTAATAAAAGAATAAGACCTGCAAATAAAGTAAGTACATTTACAATGACAACTGTAAGAAGATTGTCCCAATCATCACAAAAACTCTTTTTAATTAAAAAACCGTACATAACACTAATTTAACAATAAAACTAGTGTTATGGCAAGGAAAAAAAATTACAACTTGATTGAGTAAGAAAGACCTGCTGGAGTAACTGTAAGGTTAGAATTGTTATTTACGTTGATTGTGTGGAGCCATGGAACTAAAAATCCATATGCTGTTCCAATAAGTGCACCTGTTAGAACATCTGTTACAAAGTGATTACCGCTTAAAACTCTTAATGTTCCTGTGGTAAGGGCAATTGCATAGGAAGTTCCTGCTATAACATATGTCCATGGAGATTCCGGATTATATTTTGCAAAAGTGTAAGTTAAAAAAGCTGCAGTTGCAAATGTGTATGTAGTATGTCCTGAAGGCCAGGATTTATTCCAGTCCATTTCTTCTACCAGCTGTTGTGGATAATTTTCATAATACATGCCAGGTCGTGTTCTGCCAGCCAGAGTTTTTAAAGTGTCTACAGTACCTTTAGAAAGCATTAAAGTTTCTATATACATAATGGCAACTGTTGGCATTTCTTTTAGATTTGTTGCACAAAAAAGAAGTGGAGTTGCAAAAGCAAGATATTGTAATGCATCTGCAGTTATATCTAAAGGTTTTGAATAGTCGTTCATAAAGTAACGGTCAAAACCATTAATTTCATCTTTAGAAGGAGGAGTAATAAAAGGTTTATTATTGTAATCAAAAACTTTGTCCATTAATAAGGCAGTTCCATTTAATGCTGCACCAGTTCCTAAAAGAATGCCATCTGTAACAGGATCTACGCGGAATGTGTCTTCTGAACCAAGCCATTGTAATTTTGGACTGTAACTAAAAATTGAAAAGGGGAGTGAAATAAGTACTATAAAAAGTGAAATTATTTTTTTCATTTGAACTTCTCCATAAATAAAAAAAAGCTGTGACGAATCACAGCTTTTTTTCTGAAATCTAATTAAATTAGAACCAGAAACGGAATCCTAAGTCAATTGGGAAATTAACTAAAGCAGGATGTGCACCGTTACCAATCCAGAACATTGGGTTCCAAGCAGCCTGTGCATAAAGTTCGAAGAAACGATTCAAAAGGAATACGTTTGTACCGATTACTGCACGACCACCAATACCGAATGTTGTTGAAGCTGTGTCGAAAGCACCTGCAACACCAACACCATAGTAGTAACCCCAGTTTCTCTGGATTTTTGGATTAGCGAGCCACCAGTCAGCTGTAATACCAACCATTAATGGATCGAAAGAAGGTACTGTAACAGCGAATACACATGGAACTTTGTCTAATTTAAAAGTAACAGCTCCACTTCCACCTACACCGTTACCGATTGTAGGACCACCCTGAAGACCAATACCAGTTGATGCAAAAACATTTGCAGTACCCATTACGAAGAGTACAGCGAGAACAGAAAAAAGTTTTTTCATGAAACTTCTCCTTAATAGAATTTTGAAACTCTCTCAAACACTTTTTCTATATACGTAAATACTATTAAAATGTTTTAATATTTTCAAGTATAAAAAAATAAAAGTAAAAAAAACATAAAAAAATTTGTAAAAATAAGTTTTGAGCTATTGACACAAATAATGAAAGAGAATATATTATAAACACGCTCGCAAGAACGGATGGGCTACTAGCTCAGTAGGTAGAGCAACGCCCTTTTAAGGCGTGGGTCACTGGTTCGAATCCAGTGTAGCTCAGAGAAAAGACTTCAGAGAAATCTGAAGTCTTTTTTTTTGCCCTGAATTTTCCGGCAGAGAAATTTAAGAAAATAGTTATTTTCATGTTATAATAAATTATCAAGATAAACCTAGAGTAATATGAAGGCATATATTAAAAAGATTGTTATAGTACTGTTAATTTTTATTTTCAGTTTTAATTTATTTTCTCTGGAAATTCCTTCGTTAGATGAAGTTTTTACTATATCTAATGTACAGGAAGAAGATTTAACAGGGGACGGAATTATAAGTATTGGGCTTTTATTTAGTGGATGCACACCAGAATCTCCTGTTTTTAATGCTGCACTGAAAAATTATTTTCTTCTTAAAGATGCTGTATCTGAATATAAGAAATTGAATCAGTATGAATTAGGGGAAAAAATCCTGGAATTGATGTATGAAAAAGTTTTGAGCAGTTATGATTTGAATACCACAGAAATTCAGGTAATGCTGACAAGTGGTAAATATAATTGTGTTTCTTCATCTTTGTTGTATCTTGCTTTGGCAACCGACTTTGGGTTAGATGCAAGAGTTCAGGAAACTCAAAAACATGCATTCGTAATTTTGTATCTGGATGATGGACGTAAAATTGATGTAGAAACAACAAATCCTTATGGTTTTAATCCTGGTAACAAAAAAGAAATTAATCAGAAAAGTTCCGGACAGAAAAAATATGTTACTGTTCCAAAAAGTTATTATAGTAATAAAATTGAAGTTTCAAAGCTAAAGGCAATCAGTGTTATCGCAAAGAATCGTTGCAAGTTGATGGGGGATAAGTTGGATTATAAAAATGCAATCCCTCTTGCAGCATCGGCATATTTATTTGTTCAAAAAGAAAATGAAAAAAATCTGGTTCGAGAAGATTTTGATAAACTGTGCATGAATTTTGCTCTGGATGGTTTAAAAGCGGGACAAAGTAATCAGGTTCTGGATTTTTTTGAAGAAGTTTATGATGTGTATGGCAAAACAAAAATGCTGGACTCAAGATATAGTGATGTTACTTATAATACGGTCGTAGATTACTGCAATAAGGAACAGTATGATGAAGCTTTGCAATTTGCAACAAACCGCTTTTCAAATGTAGATTCCAAAACTCAATTTGAAATTAATCAGATGATTTTTCAGGGCAAAACAATTAAATATTTAGCAGGACTAGATTGGGAAAAACGAATTGAAGAAATCAAAAAAGTAAAAAAGGAAAATAGTCCTTACACAGACCAGAATTTCTTTAATATGCTGGGAAAAATGGAAGAGCAGTCCTGGTTACAGATTATTTATGAGTATGAAAAAAAAGAAGATTATTTAAAAGCTGCTGAACTTTGCGATCGTGCCTTGCAGTCTATAAATAGCAGCACAATAAATAATAGAAAGAAAAACTGTTTGAAAAATCATGGCATTTTAGTCCACAACCAAATTGTTCCGCTGATTAATCAAAAAAAATATGATGAAGCTTTAAGAATTCTTGAACAGGCTTTGAAACAAAATCCAAATGATTCTCTTTTAAAAAGCGATTACGCAAAAATAAAGACAAAGTAAGCTGAGTCCTGATGTTTCAGAAAAAACATGCCTCTTTGTCGGAAATCTTTCTATTTAAATAAATTTTTTTTCATATTATAATGGAAGAATATTTGAGGCAAAATATGAATAAAGAAATGAAAACTAATCAGATGGTTTCTTATGTTACAAATTCTGCAATATTAGTTTTGGTATTATTAATGATGGTCATTTACAATTATATTGGTGCCAAAAGTCTTGTAGTATATTCTTATTTTGTAACTGCATTTTATTTGTTGAACTTCTTTTTTATATACAAAACATGGCTTCGTCTGTATGTATGGACAACCTATGCTATGTTAACAATCTATATGGCAGTTTGTACTGTTATGTTAGGTTATAACTATGGTTTTAATCTTTATTCAATGTCAACAATTCCATTAATCTACTATGTAAAATATATTGCTAAAAAACTTGGCGGAAAGGATCCGAAACCTGTTTTCTGGACAATTGCCATTATGCTTTCATGTACAATTTCTTCTATATACACTGTATATCATGGTCCTGTTTATAAAATTGGTGGTGTTCCTCAGATTGTATTTTTAGGCATAAATATTGTGACCGTTTGTTCCTTTCTTTTTTATTTTTCACGAAGAATGGTTATTCTTGTAGTTGAATCTGAAGAAAAACTTGAAATTCAGGCTAATTTTGATGCATTAACAAAACTTTCTAATCGTTATTTTATGCGCAACATTCTTTTAAATGCAGTGCAGGAAAATAATACAAAAGCCTGGATTGCCATGATTGATATAGACAAGTTTAAAGTAATTAATGATAACTATGGTCACAATGTTGGAGACCAGATTCTTAAACATCTTGCCGACATTATGACTCAGGTTTGTAAAGATTGTATTGTCAGCAGATGGGGTGGAGAAGAGTTTTTAATTTATGGCGAAGGAGATTCTGTTTCCACAGATATAATCCAGCAGCTTAGAAAAACAGTTGAAGATTTTTCACTTCCAATAAATGACCAGCTGGTAAAATTTACCATTACAGCTGGAGTTTCTGCTCGTGAAGATGGGCAGACTATGGATAAATGGATTATTAGTGCTGATAATAAATTGTATTCGGGTAAAGCTAGCGGCCGAAACAAAGTTGTATATTAAGGATTTTTTAGAATCAGTTGCTGTTAATAGTGAAGCAATAAAAATTTTGGGGAAAAAATGAAAAAAAATTATTCTATTATTTTATTTTTATTTACAATTCTAACATTTGTATCATGTGATAAACAGAAAAATAATATTGAAGTTGAAAATATTGAAGTTGAAAATATTGAATCTGAAGAACTAATCCCTGAAATTACAGAAGAAAATGAAATTGTTCAGTTTTATTATGATGGTGTAAAAAAAGATGACATTCCAGGAATTATTTCTGGTAAAGATGGTCGACCTGATGAAGTTGATATCGCTTCTGGACATATAATAATTCTTGAAGACTGGTACTCTAAAGAAATATCTCAAGATGGAAAATATTATATCTACGACAACATAGAATATAGATATACTTATAATAGATACTGTATACCAGTTGAAGGTCACCGTGAAGATTTGAATCTTATCATGCTTAAAGAAGAATCTCCTCTTTTTAATCCGAATAATATGGGCTCAAATATTACAGAAGAATGTAGTTTAGGATGTGAATTTGTACCGCTTGCAAGAAGTAAAGAACCTGTATTATTTAAAGATCAGAAATCTTACTGGTTTAAAGTGAGTGAAAACGAATGGATACCAGGTACTTCTGTATACATTCAAATTGGAGCCTTTGAAAAACTTCCAGTAGAAGATTTAGAAGTTGGATTGTCTTATGAAATGATAAAAGGTGGAGCATGGTTTAGTGTAAAAACCGATGATGGTTCTGATTTAAAACTTCGTGATTCTTCAAATATGAAAACAGGAAAAGTTATTTCTGATATTCCTCAGGGAACATGGATATATGCTGCAGCTCAAACCAGTGAAACCGAAACAATAGATGGAATAGATTCCCGCTGGTATAAAATTGTTTATCCTGAAACGGGATATGTTTTTGGTGGATATCTGGAAAAGCATGAAGATGTTTGTGGATTGAATTTTGCAGCATTTGATATGCCAAGTTACCGTCATGATGATAGTGACAATTATGTGTACAAAGTTTATTCTGCTCCTTCTACAGAATCAGAATATCTTGGTGAATATGAAATTAAGCCTGGTGAATATGATTGTTATTACGCCTTAATTGAAACAAATAAATTAGAAACTTTAGATGGTATTCAGGGGCTTTGGATTAATATAACAGAACCTGTAAAAGGGTTTATTTTTGGTTATAATTTTATTTATAAATAGAATGAAAAACATATTATCAGGGGGAAAAGATTTTCCCCCGATTTATGATTTTATAGAATATACTCCGGTATTTTATTAAGCCTTTTTTTCAGCCTGTTCCAAAGTTAATTCTGCCATACGCATTTCAAAGCCCAATGCGGCATTCTTATAAAAGTTCATCATAAAATAGTCTGTCTTTCCTTTTGTAATAGAAGATTCTTTGTTTGAAAATACATCCATCATTTTAAGACAGAAATTTTTTTCCTGATCCAAGTATTCCCAATTGCTCATATAGCGCCTCCTGTTATCTTTATGTTTTTACTATAACAAGGTGGTGTGACAAATAGTGACGCGAATTAAAAAAAGTAGGTTTAAATCAAAGAAAAAGATTACAAACTTCACATGACGCAGTTA
>JAKSTH010000086.1 GCA_024402655.1 Treponema sp.
AATTGGGATTTGTGTGGATATAATCATAAAAATAATTTGTAATCAAGAATAAATTTGACAATTCAAGCGGCTAGAATCTACGGTCGTTTTTTATTAATGAAAAACATCCTGTCGAAATTAAAGAACAATTGTTTTTCTCAAGCTTTTTATAAAGCTAAATAACAACCTATTCATAACATTAAACATACTTTTTACCGAAGGAATACATATAAAGATATTCTGGAGATAAAAATATGGATAAAATCATCATTGAAAAAATCATAAGAAAAATGAAATCTGAACTTACAGAAGAACAACTTTCAAAACTAACTAATGTATGTTATGAAATTAGCAAAGAATCAGAGCAAGAGGAACATGTAGATTATATTGAACAATTCATCGCTTCGAAAAAAGTTGAAGGCTGCTCAAAACGAACAAGTGAATATTATTCTCAGGTATTAAATTATTTCGAAAAAAACATGAACTTACCTTTATGTTCTGTTACAACTGATAAAATACGTACATTTTTAGCAGATTATCAACATCGAAACAAATGTACAAATGTTACATTAGATAATATCAGAAGAATTCTTTCCAGTTTTTATAAATGGCTTGAAAGTGAAGATTTTATTATTAAAAGTCCTATGTCTCGTATCCATAAAGTAAAAGCTCCTATAGTTGTTAAAAGCATATTTACTGATGAAGAATTAGAATTATTGCGTACCGATTTATCAGGAAATACCAGAAATATTGCAATTCTAAATCTATTAATATCATCAGGAATCAGAATTGGAGAACTAGTGAATCTGAATATAAATGATATCAATCTTTCAAATAAAACTGGAATTGTAAGAGGAAAAGGTAATAAAGAACGGGTAATTTATTTTGACGTAAAAACAAAATTAAGCATTGAAAAATATCTAAGTAAACGAACCGATGATAATCCAGCCCTATTCGTCTCATCAAGATCCTATAAGAAGATTGAAGGTAAGAAAAGAATTTCTATAAATAATACTGAAACCATAATCCGTAACAGTGGAAATTCATTAAATATCACAAAAGCCCATCCACATAAATTCAGACGGACCGTAGCAACAAAAGCTATTGATAAAGGAATGCCAATTGAACAGGTTCAATTGCTACTAGGTCATTCTAAAATTGACACAACACTACACTATGCACAAGTGCAACAAAGAAATGTTATGTTGTCGTATCAGAAGTTTATTAGTTAGATGGTAGGAACCTATAATATTATTATGGTGAAATACATCGTAAATACAAAGATGAAATAATCCCTCTTGTTTTGCTGAATATTACATCTATCACATATATAAATAACTTCAATAATTACATTTGTGATGGTACAATCTATAATATGCCTGTTTCTTAGCGGAAAGACGTTATTATTAGCAAAGCTTATATCGAGCAGTTTTTTTACAGTTTTATTAACAATTCAAACTTTCTATATTATTTTTTTGAATATGGAAAATTAGGAACAGTCGCTTTTATAGATATTTTATATTATCTTCCTAGCTATATGTGTTTTTTTATTTGGTTAGTTGAAGATATTAAAAATCTTCATAAAAATAAGGAGCGTAAAGAAAAACGTATATTATTATTAATTCGAATTCTTGTTATTTTGGTTATATATTTAGTAATACACTTTACTTATAAAGACTTCATCAGTATCAATATTTTAATTGTTTTATTTATAGTTATTTATTGTATTTTATTACTACTATCTCTTTTTTTAAAAGAAAAAATATCATTAGTAGTGAAACTGACTTCAACTATCATAATAACATTAGTTTTTACAATTGAAATAGTATTTTGTTTTTATTATATGTTTAGATATTATGAATCGACTGTATGGTTTATAATATTAATAGATGCTCCCGGTTATATTCTTTTAATAAATTGGCTAATCAAGGATATTAAGGAGATTACATGTCATTGCAAAGTCGAGCAAAACAGAAAAAGATAGCCGGAGGAGAAACTCCACTTTCGTTATTGGGGAAAAAATAATGTTGCGACCTAATTATTTTAATTTTATTCTTTGTGTAATAATTGAACTCCCTTTCTTCATTCTGACATTTATTATTAATGGACTGTGTATTAATCTATTTATATTTTTCCTGATTATTTTTCCAATTGTAACACTTTTTCTTGATACGAAAGAAAATCATCCCGTTATAGCTTATAAAGATTCTAAATGGTGGGAATTATATCTGGCATACATAATCGACTATGCTATTTTAGGATGTATTATTTTCCTCATTGTTAATTTAACTGGAATTCGTTTCTTAAAAATTACACCTGAAAATCCATTATTTTTTATATCATTATGGACTCTTACCAGACAGGTTTTTTACAGAAGTATAGGCTTTCGAATAATGAGATTAAAAATAAACGTTAATAGCATAGGTCAAAAGATTAAGTTGATTTTTCTTAATTTTATTGTATTTGCCTTTTGGTATTGTTCAATATTAAATATTTTATTTCCATCAATAGCAGAAATTGCTACTAAATGTGGAACATCATTATTATTACTAAGTACAATAAATAATTTAAGTAGAGTATTTATAATAAAAAAAGCTAGTTTCCTTGAAAATGTTTTTAATATTAAAATTATAAAACTGGAAAAAGGTACAGAAAAGAAGGCTGAAAATGAGTTTTAGTTTATTTAATTTTTGTATTTCAATATTAGGTTTTGTTCCTTTTTTATTTATTATTAACTACTCAAGTTTTTCTACTCCTTCTTTTCTAGCGTATTTTATAGTAATAATATTTGGAATTATTTGTTCTATAGAAAAAAAAGATAAAAAGAATGAATATAAGTTGTCTCCTGTTTCTATCTCATTATTTATTAAAGCAAATATTCTGGATTTTATAACTTTTATTTTCACAACGATTATTATCTCAATTGTTTCTAATTTTATATCTAATGATGCTTCTGTACATTTATTATATATTGAATCATATATATTTATAGTCACTAATGCTCTCTATAAGGGGATGGGATTTAAGCATCTAAATCTAATGTATTCAGATATTTCAAAGAAAGGTAGAATTAAAGTCTTGTTCTTACGTTATATTTATATTTTTCCTGCTTTCGTAATTACATTCCTAACAAATAATCAAGTAAATCCTGTAGTAATCAATATTATTTCTACTTGCTGGAAAGCTATCATAATAATAAATATTCTTACAAGGCTATTAATATACAAAAAACAATCTTTCTTTGAATATTTGTTAAATATTGAAATTGGTATAAATATCTGTCCTGAAAAACAACAAATACAATGAGCCATCCGGATTATTGGCATGTAATTTTAATTTTATATTCTTTCCCGGTTTCCACATCTTTCCATAAAAAATTGCCGTTTTCGAAAATCATGTAACTGTGGCAGGAATTTTCTTTTGGAATAGAAACTGAACCTGGATTCATGTAAATAAAATCACCACAATCTTTATTGGCAGGAATATGAGTGTGACCGTTCATCAAAATGTAATTTTTTACTCCAGGAAATGGAGCTGAAGGATTATAGTGATGTCCGTGGGTAACATAAGCTGTTTTTCCTTCAAAATCTACAACCAGATAGTCTGCCATAATTGGAAAATCCAGCACCATCTGGTCTACTTCTGCATCGCAGTTTCCACGGACACAAATAATTTTGTCTTTGAGTGGATTAAGCATGCTGATAACCTGTTTTGGACCATATTCTTCCGGCAAATCATTTCTTGGGCCGTGATAAAGAATATCTCCTAAAAGCAAAAGGCGGTCTGCTTTTTCTTCTGCAAATCTTTCCAGCATAAGGCGGCAATATTTTGCAGAACCATGTATATCAGATGCTATCATCCACTTCATATTATTTTAACTCCCAGCTTACAAGCTCTACAGTTCCCTGGAACATAATGTAAATATTACGGGCATTTGTGTCTGCAGGAACATTTACTTCTACAGTATTTTCTGCCCCGGAAACTTCTACAGTTGCAAGTATATTATCTTTATTTGGTTTATCCAATGCAAAAATTAACTGTCCATTGCTTTGTTCTGTTGCAGTAACTTTAATTGATTTTACACCTTTTGATAAATCAACATTTTTTACAAGAATCCATGCCCCATTTTTTAAAGGAACAAGAGTCTGTTTTGAACTTACAGCTACATTTGCAAAACTATGGAAAGTTGCAGCAGGAACTGTATCATAAGCATTAAAGTCACCCAATTTTTCGCAGCCAGCTTTTGAAACTTTTTGAATTGGAAGTGTTCCGTCTGCATTTACTTCTATTTTATTTACAAACAATGAACGATAACCGCCACCTGTAAAGCCAACTAATTTTTCTGTTGTCTGTCCATGGTAAGCAATATACCAGTCATCATTAAACTTAAACATCCAGTGATGATTGTTTCCCCATGGGCCGTAATATGTTCCAGGATTTTCCAAAGTATAACCTGCATATTTAAAAGGTCCCAAAGGATTTTCACTTATCATGTATGAAATTACAGCAATTGGAGGAACATCTCCTGTAGCACCTTCTCTGGAATCCCAGTTTGAACAGTAACTGTAAACATATTTTCCATTAATTTTATTTATTCCAGAATCTTCAAAAAGCCATGGAGCATCAATTTCTTTTGGTGTTCCTACTATAGAAATCATGTCTTCACCTAACTGTACACAACGACCAGATTTAGGATGAGCTTTATCTGCCCCTACTCCACCACCAAAATAAAGATATCCTGTTCCATCATCATCTACAAAAACTGCAGGATCAAAAAGCCATGGAACTTTGTCGCCACTTACATTTGGTGTTTCTCTTGAAACCAGCTGTTTACCAATTGGATCTGTAAAAGGACCTGTAGGACTGTCTGATGTTAAAACCCCAATTCCACTACCGTTATCTGCAAAATAAAGGAAGAATTTATCTTTTCCATTGATTGTTTTGTAAGCAATTGCAGGAGCCCAGGAATTATTTGCCCACTTTGCAGGTCCTTCTGGATTATTTCTACCTGCTACTGGAATTTCTCCACAGTCTGTCCAGTTTACTAAATCTTTAGAACAGTAAACATTAAGAGTATTGATTCTTTCAAAACCGTTGTCTTTCATTCCAAGAGTTTTTTCAGCCTGCTGGGCATCATTTGTACCATAGATATAAACTGTATCTTTATAAACTAAAACACATGGGTCTGCTGTTAATTTATGCATTGAAAATGGATTGTTTTCATTTGCTGATTTAACGGCTTTTTGTGCCATAATTTTTTGCAAAGCTGTAATCTTTGTCATTTTAGAAAAATCTGGTTCATCGAAAGTTTTTGATGTTTCTGCCACAGTAGTTTCTCCTTTTTTTGAACAACCTGTAATTGTTTCAAAAATCAAAAATAATATACATCCTAAATATAAGAAGTTTTTTTTCATTTCTAATATTTATATCCTAATTCTTCCATTATAACTATCAGATATTTTTCCCAACTGAAACCTTAAAGGCTTTGCTGGCATGTGGTGCAAGAGTAAATTCAATTGATTTACCAAGATCTTTATGTTCCCATAAATCTCTGATGTTTGCCCCATCTATTTCAACCTTCATTCTTACTTTCTGCTCTTTTTCGCTTAAATTAAAATAGCATTCGTAGTAAGACTGATTATCATCACATTCATTTACCCAAATAACAATATCTTCTTTGCAGCTGGCAGAAGTCTGATATGCTTGATTTGGACATTTATTCATTGCAATAATTTCATCATTTGTAAGAAGGCTTAAATTATAATCACTGAGCAAAGGTAAATCTGTACCAATCATTAATGGGGCACGGAAAATGCTCCACAAAGTAATCATTGTACGAGTTTCTTCTGGAGTAAACTTACAATTCCAGCCTTTATCTTTTGCATCAAAAGCAGCCCAGCCATAACCAAGACGGCCCATTGGAAGCATGTCACAGTCTGGCCAGTTTCCATCTCCTACATGAGTCTGCCAAACTTCGCAGCGTTCAAACATTGCTTTAAGAAGTTTCCAGTCATCCCAGAAATCATCTGTAATTCGCCACATATTTGCATAAGTTTTGTAATGATGAGCTTTTTCTATAACTGCAGGCCCTGGTGAAAGACTAAGAACCATTGCTCTACCACTATTTTCAATTGCTTTTGACATCATTTCTATTTCTTTTTCTGCAGAATATGGATTTTGTGGATAAGCATTTGTATTACAAATATCATCAACTTTTACATAATCTACACCCCAAGATGCATATAATTCAAAAATAGAATCATAGTAATCCTGAGCATAAGGGCGATTTGAATCGACACCGTACATATCAGGATTCCATCGGCTTGATGAATATGGATTAGCAATCATGTCTGCAGTAATTTTAGTTCCATCGTGAGTTTTGATTGGAAGATGATCGTGGGCCGCAAAACGAGGAATTCCACGCATAATATGAATACCAAATTTTAATCCCAAAGAATGTATATAGTCTGCTAAAGGCTTAAACCCCTGTCCATTTGCAGAAGAAGGAAAACGATTTGGAGCAGGAATCTGTCTTGAAAATTCATCAATACAAAATCTGCTGAACGGAATATACTGAATCCCCTCTGCATTTCGCTTTCCTGCATCTGGATCCGACCATTGAATATCAATAACCACATATTCCCAGCCATGCTGTTTTAAGTTTTTTGCCATGTAATCAGCATTAGCACGAACCTGCTCTTCATTTACCATGGTGTTGTAATAATCATAACTGTTCCAGCCCATTGGTGGCTGTGGTGCTACATCATTTTTGTTGTACATAAAAAACTCCTATTATAATTCCTAAATTAATTTATATTTCTAAGTTCCATAATTTTTTTATAGATTTATGGATGATCTTTCTTCAATTTTTCATCCAGTCTTGTTCGACTAGCCATAAATTTTTCCTGCAAATCCGGGTGACGGTCGTTTATGCGCTGAATAATTTCCTGTCTTCGTTTTTCCAGACGACGTGCAATTTCATTTTCATCGCTCTGGGAAGCTTTGGCAATTTCAACCAAGTGGCTTTCCAAATGTTCTATCCATTCATCTTCATCAAGACCACTCATAGAATTCCAGTTAGAATGGGATAAAACTGCAAAGTTATGGGAAACTTTAAATTCTTCAATTTTGTTGTGAATCTGTTTTTCAATCTGAATTTCTGCTTCATCACCAAAAGCCCAAACAAATTCTTTAACTGCATTGTCTGCTCTTTTTCTGATGATTGAATGAACTTTATTTTCTGCCCCATCCAGTTCATAAGGTTTTTTAATTCCTGCATCTTTAAGAGCCACATTAATTGTACGACGAACAGCACCTTCTTCTATCATGTAACCAATTCCTAAAGCACGGAACTGGTCATTTAAAGAAGCAATGTGTTCTGCAAGATAAAATCTTATATTTCTGGCTTTCATATTTTTATAAATGATTTCCAGTCGCTCTGCCGCAGTAACATCAATACTACCAATAGCACTGCAGTCTATTACCACAATCTTTGTGTCTGGTTTAATTGCCTGTTCAATATCATTCTGAAATAAACCAATATTTGCAAAAAAGAGATTCGCAGAAAATCGATAAACTACAACGCCCTTTACAGGATACACATATTTAAAAGTATCCATATTAAAAAACTCTTCATGTCCAGGACTGATTCCAAGAAAACCACGAGGAGGATTAGAAGTCCTGATAATTACAGAAATAAATGAAAGAGCAACTCCTATCAATACACCATAAATTGTTCCAAATACAAGGACTCCTGCAAAAGCAAAACAGAAAATAAAAAATTCTTTGCGGCTTACTTTCCAAAGTTTCTTTGCCAGGTGGAACTCACAGGCACCAATTAAAGCTGAAATAACAATGGCAGTTAAAACTGGCACAGGAAAATATTGAATAAAAGGTGCAAATAAAAGAAGAACCAGAATCATTGCAACCGAAGATACTATCTGAGTAACTTGAGTTTTTGCCCCGTACTGCTCTCCCATTGCACTTCGAGATACAGATCCATTTATTGGACAACAGCCTGTAAATGCACCAATCAAGTTTCCAAGTCCAAAAGACAATATTTCCTGATTATCGTTTAACTTGTAGCCATTTTTGGAAGCCAGATTATTTTCTGCTAATAAAGTTTCTGCCATGATTACAAGAGCGATTGGCAAACTGATTTTCAATCCTTCTAAAACTGGAAGAGCTGAAAAATCCAGTGCAATAAATTTTGGAAGACCGCTGTCCACTTTACTTAAACATAAAATTCCCCACTGATTATATGGAAGCACAAAAGAAAGAGTTGCTCCAAGAATCATCATAATAACACCCACAGGAATTTTGGGAATAAAACGTTTACATACTAAAAGAATTACAAGAGTACCAGCGCCCATTATAAAAGAAGGCCAGTTAATATTTAAAATAGTCTGAAAAATATGATAGAGCAATTCCCAGGCTTCCCCTGTTCCTGCTGTACCACCAAGCAATTTTGGAATCTGCATCATAATGATTTCTACACAAATGCCTGTAATAAATCCACCCATAACCGGTGAACTGATATATCGAACTAATTTTCCAAATTTAAATACAGAAAATAAAAGTAAAAAACAGGAAGTCCAAAAAGTGATTAAAGGAACAACTGCAAGGGCCTGCTGTGAATAAGGTGTAATTCCCAAAGATAAAAGACTGGAACCAACCAAAGCTGCAGGCGCTGCATCAACACCAAAAATAAACTGAGGAGATGTACTAAAAAGTGCAAAAATCAAAACCGGAAAAACAGAGCCATAGAGTCCGTAAACAGGAGGAAGCCCTGCAATCTGTGCATATCCCATAGAAATAGGAATAGACACTGCCCCTATAATCAGCCCAGAAATCAAATCCGAAATGAAATTCTTTTTTTTATAACCACGAAATGTATGAAATAAAGAAAAACCATAGCTGCGAATAAAAGACATGTTCATATATTTAAGTATAAATCATAAATGTATAATTAAAAATAAAAGTTTTATCATCCTCTTATTTATTTTAAATACAGTAAATTTTTTTATTTTTGCATTTTTTATAATTGCCAAGTACAATTAACTAAGATATAATAAAAGCCATACTACAACGATTTCGTAATTGTAGAACAAAAACAAATGCAGGAGTAAATCATGAAATTTGGACATTTCGATGATGTAAACCGTGAGTATGTTATTACTACTCCAAGAACCCCTTATCCATGGATCAACTACCTTGGAACTCAGGGATTTTTCTCGTTAATTTCTAACACAGCTGGTGGATACAGCTTCTATAAAGATGCTCGTCTTCGCCGTATTACACGCTACCGCTACAACAACGTACCTATTGATATGGGCGGACGTTATTTCTATATCAACGACAACGGAACTATCTGGAACCCAGGTTGGTCTCCAGTAAAAACTGAACTTGACGCTTACGAAT
>JAKSTH010000087.1 GCA_024402655.1 Treponema sp.
TGCTCTGATTGCCTGTCCTGATATGATTGCTATTGCTGCTACATAAGATGAAGCATCAGCGATTATAAAAATTACCACACCAACAACACAAAAAATACAAATTATAATGTTCCACAATCCACAGCGTTTATAATTCGATATTTTTTCTTTATCCGTTCCAATTGCTCGTCTGACTTCCTGTTCTGCATAAAACTCAAAGCATATCAATAAAAAAGCAATAATACTCCAAACAATCAAAAAAACTTTAAACATTTTCTTATCCCTCCAATAAAATATTAAATTTCATCAACTCCGTCACATTTATCAACTGTATTTATTGAACCGTCTGGATTATATTTGAATTCGGCTACACATACTGATCTATGGAATAAGCTTCCTCCAGGTAATTCATCTGTATGATAAAATAAATACGAATGTCCTTTAAAATCTGCAATTCCAGGATGATTTGTAAAACATGGACCTTCTTCCATTAAAACTCCACCATAAACCCATGGACCTGTTGGATTTTTTGAAGTTGAATATGCCAAATGTTCATTGCGTTTTTCACCTTCTGCAAATGCTGCGTATACCATATAGTACAGTCCATTCTTTTTATAAAACCATGGACCTTCGCCATATGTTGTTCCTGTGTTATGACTTCCTTTTCCAAATGATTCTACTGTCATTGGTGTTTTACAAATTCCAATTTCTTTATTATAAGAAATCATATCTTCGTTTAATAAAACATATCTGAGTTCTGGATTTCCAAAAAATAAATAAGCCTGTCCATCATCATCTATAAATACTGTTGGATCAATATCGTTCCAATCGCCTTCATCAATTAAAGGATATCCTAAATCTTTATATGGACCTTCAGGTTTATCTGAAACACCTACTGCAATTGCCATTCCACCATCAATTTTATGTACTGGACAATACAAATAATATTTTCCGTTTCTTGCTATACATTGTGGAGCCCAGGCTCTGTCATCTGCCCATGAAATATCATCTAAAGAAAAGATTTTTCCATGATTTGTCCAATTCACCATATCTTTTGTTGAAAAACAATACCAGTCATACATTGTATAAAAATCATTTTTTAAAACATCTTCATCATGTGTTGTATAAAGATATAATGTGTCTCCATCTACCATTGGTGCTGGATCTGCTGTATACATTGTTGAAATTATTGGATTTTTACTTCTTTTTTTACTCATTTTTTGCTCCTATAACTTATTGAATACTGATTTTTAATGCAGGCCGTGCTTTTATACAATAAAATCCGATTAAAAAAGCATCTGTAATAATCCAAGATAAAGGCCAAGCCCACCATATACCATTATACCCAAATATCCACGAAAAGGAAAAAGAAATCGAAATTTTTACTATAAGTTCCAATATACTTGAAATTGTTGGAACTGCTACATAATTTATGCCTCTAAGGAAGCTTTGAAATATGTAACTGATTCCACATAAAAGATAAAAACTGCAGACAATAAATAGATAATTTATGGCAACTGAAATTGCCTGAGTTTCATTTGATTTTAAGAATAAAAGAATAAGATATTTTCCAAAAATTAGAATTACAAATGATAAAAATAAAGACATTATTAAGTTTAACAACAGACTTGCTTTTAATCCTTTAAACAAGCGTTCAAGTTTTTTTGCTCCAAAATTCTGTCCGGCATATGTTGAAATTGCATTTCCTATAGACATCATAAATTGTAAACCAATCTGGTCAACTTTATTTCCTGCTGTATAGCCTGCAACTACATTTGTTCCGTAGCCATTTATTGTAGACTGAACAAACATCATCCCAAATGAAACCAACATATTTTGAAGCGACATTGGAATTCCAAATTTCAAAATGATTTTGAAAATGCTTTTATTAAAAATCCATTCACCTTTATGTGGGATACATTCAGGAAAATGTTTGATTGTAACAAAAAGACAATATAATGCAGAAAGTCCTTGTGCTATTGCTGTTGCAATTGCTACCCCTGCGACCCCCATATCAAAGAAAATAACAAAAACTAAATCTAAAATAATATTTGTGATTGAAGAAATAATAAGGGCATATAATGGAGTTTTACTATCCCCTAAACTTCTCATAAATTGAGAAATGATATTATAAAGAATTGGTGCAAAACATGTTGAAAAATTAATTCTGAGATATAAATCAGCTTCGTAAAATATTTCTTCTGGAGTCTGCAATAATCTTAATGCAGGTTTAATTCCAAGGTTTCCAATTACAATTAAAAGAATCGATTCAATAATGACAATGTAAAATCCGGTGGCAAATATAGATCTGATTCCCTGCTGATTTTTTGCACCTGCATTTTGAGCTGTTACAATTGCAGTTCCTACTGTAAAGCCAATAATTATAGAAATCATTAAAAATAAAATTGCACCTGTAGCTCCAACTGCGGCCAATGCTGATTTACTTACGAATTTTCCCACAACCATTGTATCTACCATTGTGTAAAGTTGCTGGAAAATGTTCCCTAAAATCATTGGAATAGTAAATGCAGTTAAAAGTTTTAAGGGATTACCTTCGGTCATATTTATAGCTTTGCGGCTCATATTTGCTCCAAAATATAATTTAATTATCTATTTAAAATTCAATAATATCAATGGAATTAAAGTTTTAATTTTTTATATTTTAATGTAAAATTAATGTAAACACTTTAGGTATATTTTATGAAAAAAAATTTATTTTTACTTTTAATTTTTTCTTTCATTGCTATTTCATGTTCAAATAAATCTTCGAATAAAACAAATTTTAGTTCTGAAAATAGTAAACTTCCTGTAATCAAAATCAATTCTGAAAGTGGGAAAAATGACTTTGTTACAAAACCAAGAGCTGCTGTTGTTGTAGAAAATTTACTACATTGGAATCTGATTGATCCAAAAGATTTAAAAAATGGAAATATTACAGATCCTGAATATGAAAACTGTACTATTTCTGTTATTAATTCTGAAAAAACAACTGAACTTTCTGAAATTGAAGCAAAAGTTAAAGTTCGCGGAAACTGGACTACAAATTACGACAAAAAACCTTTAAGAATTAAATTCAAAGAGCAACAGAATATTCTAGGTTTACATGAAGGAAAAGAATTTAAAAACTGGGTCCTTTTAGCCTCTTATAAAGACTGGTCTTTTATGAGAGATGTTACTGCCCTAACCTTTAGTCGACTTTTTTCTAATAACTATGTAAGCGACATTTTACCTGTTGAAGTTTATATAAATAATCAATACTGGGGTGTTTATCTTTTAGCTGAGCTTCAGGAAATTAATGAAGACAGAATCAATATTACAAAAGCAAAAGCTGATTACACTGGAAATGACATTGGTTATTTAATTGAATATGACGGATATGCTGAACGAGAAGATATAAAAAATCAGTTTAATATTAAATATTCAGATATTTCAGACAAAAAAGTTAATTTAAAAGATATCAATGGAAACAAAGTAACTGAATATGTGAATTGTTATACAATAAAAAATGATATTAATGATATAAATCAAAAATTATTTATAGAAAAATATATGAATAATTTATGGAAAATCTGTTATGAAGCTGCATATAATAATGCTTTTTATGAATTTGATGAAAACTATGATTTAAAACTCTGTTCTGACACAAAAATGACTTCCTATGACTGTATTTCTAAAATAATTGATGTACAGTCTTTGGTAGACACCTACATTGTTTGTGAAGTTGCATGTGATCCAGATTTATATTGGTCCAGCTTTTTTATGGACATAGATTTCGGTCCAGAAGGAAATAAAAAATTAAAATTTGAAGCTCCATGGGATTTTGATTCTGCTTTTGGTAATAAACGCCATTGTAAAACAGGAAATGGAGTTTTTGCCGGTGCAGTACAAATGGATGTTGATTTTACTTATACTGGTTGTGGTAATCCCTGGATGATGATTTTTATTAATTGTGACTGGTTTAAAGACATGATTAGAAGCCAATGGAAAAATATTAAGAAAAATAAAATTCAGCAGAAACTTGTAAAACAGATTGATACTGTTATAAATGAAAAAGCTTATCAGGAAGCATTTTATAGAGATCAAAATAGATGGCATAATATTGGTATGCCATGGGTTTTTGGTGAAGAGCTTAATGAAAAAACTGCTAATTGCAAAACTCAAAAAGAAGCAGCCCTTTATCTTAAAAACTGGATTGAAAAACGTTTTGAAGCTTTAAATGAAATCTGGAAATAAAACTAAATGTCAAAATTGAGTTTAGCACTTTCAGTTATGGGGCATTTTTCCTGAATATCAGAAAGGAATGTAATAATCTTATTTTGCTTTGGTAATATGTAACAACGTTGTTTCCATTTTCCGTGAAAACTTATTGCATTTTTTTCCTGATATATAAAATAACCATAGCCCCCTTCATTAATTTTCATATAAGAAGTTTCAGCCTTTTTTAAGTATTCAGAACTTACAATCTGTTTATTATTAAACATCCCCTGATTTTGAATCAACATACCAATTTTACTTAAGTCATTTACCGAAAGTTCTGTGTTAGAAGGTCCATAAAATATGCCTTCTGGTGAATATCCTATTACAGCATTTTTTATTCCAAGGGGAGTAAATATTTCATTTTTAATAAACTCCCCTGCATCCTGCCCAAGTGCACTTGTAAGAGCTACTGAACATAAATATGCAGGAGGATTAGAATAATCAAAAATAGGTTCTTCAACATTATTCAACTGACAATTAAGAATGTATTCCAGATAATTATCTGTTTTTGGGCGAAAAGGAAAACCTTTTACAGACATTGTCATAAGTCTATGTAATGTAACAGGTTTATAAAATTCCAGTCGTTTATTTGAAATTTTTGATTTATATTCCTTTGGTAAATATTCAGTAAAAGGTTTTGAAAAGTCTATAAGATTTCTGTCCCAGGCAATTCCTAAAGCAACAGACAATATGGATTTTGTGATTGAATAAATTGGGAATTTTGATGTTGTATTTCCCCAACTGTTTACAAGTTCATTGTTTTCATAAACTTCTATTCCATGAACTTTCCAGTTATTTTTTTCAATATCGTTTACAAAATTTTCAAATGACATCCACTACTCCATTTATAAAAATTATTCTTCTACGCTTTTATACCATTTACCATTTTCTAAAGTCGTTTTTATAAATCTGTCTGCTACATCACAAGTTTCTTCAATCAAATCTGTATCAATGTCATGACCACAATTGGAATAAATAACCAGTTTACAATGAGGTAGACATTTTGCAGTTCGAATCATTAATTCTGGTGTACTTATAGGATCATTTATGCCGCCAATCATTAATGTGGGAACTGTAATTGTAGAAAGAGCTTTGCATAGATTTTCTTCATTTTTGTATTTCATTAAAGGACGGCCATAATCTACAGCTTTTTCTAAAGCAGGTCTTGGTGGTTGTGACGCTATATGATCTGCTCTTATTTTTCTTCTAATTTCACGTTTTTCGTCATTATCAATTGGAGGATTAAAAGGTGGAACTTCTTTGATTATGCCTTTTTCAAGCATTTGTCGGTAAGACATAACTCCAGACTCAAGACTGTGAGGACCTCCAACTACTGCTATAAAGGCATTAATTCTATTTTGATATTTAAGCATAACATGCCAGCCTACTCCACAACCATGGGAAGCACCCATATAAATGAATTTTTGAATGCCCAATTTATCTGCAACAGCAATTACATCATCTGCAAAAATATCATACCAGTTTTCTCCATAATCTTGTGTCACTAATGTAGAAGGAGAAAAACCTCTTAAGGTTATACACAAAACATGGTACCCAAGTTCTGCCATTTTTTGCTGCATTCCCTTTTTATAAAATCCTACTTGTGCAGATAAAATGTAATTTTCACCCTGGCCGTATTCTTCTACAAAAAGAGAAATATCATCATTTACAGAAATATAAAAATTATTGTTCATATCAAAAATCCATTATACAAATTAAAATTCTTTTTTATTCATTATCTTAAGACTGATTAATATTGAAGAAGGAATAATAGCTATTAAAAGAACTATGGCAGCTGTTAAAACTCCAGTTTTATAATTTACAAAAAAATTAATGACAGATGAAAATGCAGAATTTTCACCTTTTGTACTTATAGATACAAAAGCTGCTATTAATGCGGCTACACTTCCTGCAAAAATCATAAGAATTATTTTTGACTTTTCATTTCCAAATTTAATTTGAACAGGAATCATAAATGCAGGTAAAATCAAAATAATAGGAATAATAGATAAACTTGAACAAACAGCCTGGAATAACAAAGAAGAACTACCTGTAAAAAGTAAAATTACCGACTGAATTATTAATCCTGCTAAAAGAAAAATGAATCCTGAAAAATAACTGAAAACATATTTTTCCAATACAAACTCTCTTCTTGAAAAAGGAAGTGTCATTGTAAATAAAACTGAATTATCATATTCTTCATAATTCATAACCGACATTGACATAATTAAACCTAACAATGCCATATAATGAATTGCAAAAAATCCTTCCATGGAAAATGAACATCCAATTGAAATAATTGCAAGTAATGCAAAATAACGTTTTCTTAAAAATAACAAAACAAAGTCTTTTATCATTAAACCTTTCATTTTTCACTCCTATTCCTGTGTCATCATAATGATTAAATCATCAATATTGGAATTTTCTATTACGATATCTGGATAATTTTCAATATAAAACTGTCTTTGATTTGTAAAACATGAATATCCAAAACTTTCTTTTTTTGTTTTAATTAGATATTGTTTATCCAATTTTTCATATTGAGAATCTGAAACTTTAAGTAAAGCATATTCTCCTAAAAGAACATCTGTATCTTCGTGAAGAATAATTTTTCCATCATTTATCATATAAATTTCATCACAAAGCCCTTCAAGATCTGTTGAAATATGTGAAGAAATCAATAAAGATCTTTCGCTGTCTTTTTCAAGATAACTGCGAATCATATCAAGTACTTCGTTTCTTGCAATTACATCAAGCCCAGAAGTTGGCTCATCTAAAATCAAAAGTTTTGCTTCATGACTTAATGCAATTAAAACTCTTAATCTTGCATTCATTCCTGTAGAAAAGTCTTTAATATTCTTGTTCAAAGGAAGATTATATTTTTCACAATTAGAATAAAATTCCAGCTTGTTAAAGTTTTTATAACAGCCTTCAAGAATCTTACCAACATCCTTTGCTGTAATAAAAGTGCTCATTCCAGAATTAGGAAAAGACACTCCAATCAGACTTTTGTCCTGACCAGATAATGTATAGGAATCTTTTCCAAATACTTTTACTACTCCACTTTCAGGTTTAATTAATCCTAAAATAGCTTTAATTGTTGTACTTTTCCCAGAACCGTTTCTTCCAACTAAACCTGCAACAACTCCGGCTTTAATATTCAGGGAAATATCTAATTTAAAGTTATTATATGTTTTAACCAGGTTTTCTATTTGAATCATTTTTTACTCCTCTAAAAGAATATCAACCATACTGTGGATTTCTTCTCCAGTTAATCCTATAAGTTTTGCTTTTTCTATAACATTAGAAAGCTCTGTTTCTATAAGTTTTTTACGCCCTTCTATTGCAAGATTCTGATTTGTTGATGCAACAAAAGTTCCTTTTCCATGAACTGTTACAACAAAACCTTCATCTTCCAAATGGTCATAAGCTTTTTTTATAGTAAGCGCACTAATTTTAAGTTCATTAGCAAAAACTCTAACAGAAGGTAAAGCTGAATTTTCTTTTAAGTCTCCTTCAATGATGGCGTTTTTAATCTGTGTAACCAGTTGTTCATAAACAGGCACCATTGATTGATTATTAATTATTATATGCATATTGTTTGTCCTGACAGTAAACAGTATATAACAGTGTATAACTGTAGTCAATATTTTAGCAAAATAATTTATAAAAAAGCTAAAATGCAGTATGATTATATTATGACACAATTTGAAAAAATGACTCAAACTCCAGTTAATAAACTGATAATTTCACTTTCTATTCCTACTATCATCAGTATGCTGGTTTCAAACATTTATAACATGGCCGACACTGCTTTTGTTGGTACTTTAGGAAATAGTGCCAGTGGTGCTGTTGGTATTGTTTTTGGATTTATGTCCATTTTACAGGCCATTGGTTTTCTTTTTGGACAAGGTTCAGGAAGTTTAATTTCACGAAAATTAGGACAGGAAAATACAAAAGAAGCCAGCGAAATTGCTTCCACAGGATTATTTACAGCATTTAGTCTTTCTATTATTGCAATTATTATTTGTTCTGTTTTTTTAGATAACATTATTATGATGTTAGGAAGTACTCCTACAATTGCCCCTTATGCTAAAACTTATATTATTTATATTTTGGCAACTGCACCATTTATGGTTTGTTCTTTTACTATCAATAATATTTTGCGATATGAAGGAAAAGCATTTTTCGGCATGATTGGTTTAATGTCTGGTGCCTTATTGAATATTGCCGGAGATGCAATTTTAATTTTTGGATTTAATATGGGAATTAAAGGTGCAGGTCTTTCTACAGCAATTTCTCAAACAATAAGTTTTTCAATTCTGCTGCTTCCATTTATTCAGGGAAAAACTCAGTGTAAAATATCAATTAAAAAAATCAGATTTAATCTTTCAATGGTTGGTAATATTGTGACTACCGGTGCACCTAGCTTAATTAGACAGGGATTAGGTAGTGTTGCCACAATTGTTCTGAATTTCCTTGCAAAACCATATGGCGATGTTGCTATTGCTGGAATGAGTATTACTTCCAGAGTTTTCTTTTTCATATTTTCTATTGCAATTGGTGTTGGCCAAGGTTTCCAGCCTGTCAGCGGATTTAATTATGGTGCAAAAAAATATAGCCGTGTCCGTAAAGCATACAAATTTACAGTTTCAATCGCAGAAGTTCTTATGATTATTTTTGGAACCGTAATTTTCATTTTTGCTCCACAAATTGTACGAATCTTCCGAAATGATGATACTGTTGTTCAAATTGCTTCCAGGGCATTAAGATTTCATTGTGTTGGTTTACTGTTTTTACCCTTAGGAATGGCAACGGAAATGCTTTTTCAAAGTACAGGCCACAGAGTTTTAGCTTCCATATTTTCAGCTTTAAGAAGCGGATTAACTTTTATTCCAACATTATATATTTTATCATATTTCTTTGGATTAGAAGGAATTGAAGCCGCTCAAGGAGTTGCTTTTATGATAGCCTTTGTGCCAACAATATTTGTAAGCAGATGGTTTTTCAAGAATCTACC
>JAKSTH010000088.1 GCA_024402655.1 Treponema sp.
CGTCGTATTGCCTGTGCATGGTTCTGGATTCAGCATTCTGCTCCAGACTGTGCTCCAGAATTCTGTTTTGCACTTCGTACAGATGGTTCAAAGGCAGCTTTGGAAGGGGATATGCTTACAGCAGTTAAACGTGTTCGCGATGAAGTTTTGCCAAAAATGGATACATTCCAGCAGGATAAAGAATGCCAGCAGGCTATGTATGATATTGCTACAGAAATGGGACTTGATGCAAAAGCCCTGTTTACTGCTATGTACAACGCTCTTATCAATAAAGATCAGGGACCACGTCTTGGTAACTTTATGAGAATTATTGGTAAAGATCAGTTACATAAAATCTTATCGGTATATTAATTTATGAGATTACGAAGTAAGTTTATTGTTTTATTCGCAGCTGCAGCTTTTCAGATTACATTGTTAATTTTCTTCACTATTACTGGAACAAAACAGATGAAGAGTATGGAAGAATATTCTGAAAATCAATTGTTGATTCAGAATAATCTTAGAGATTTAACTTCTCACTGGAACAAAACTGAATTCTGGGTTGTTGATATTCCTACTGTTCAAACTGTACATAACGAATATGTTGATGGAATTAATAATGCAATAAACTTACTTAGTGAAAGTCCATATAAAAATTCATTAAGCAATTCTATAAAAGGTCAGAATCAGGAATTGCTTAATTTCTGGAAAGACTTTCAGGTAAACTTAAACAGCATTGGTAGTATTTTAGGTGAAATTCAAAATGTAAGTACTAATGATGTAGAGCCTGTAGTTCTTACTGCTATTAATACCCGTGGTATAAGATATGCTTTAAATACATATCCTGATTCAAAAGGTATGATTAAAGTTAGAAACTGGTCTATAGATCTTAATAACGAACTTCTTAAAGCTTTACAGGAAATTGGAAAAATAACTGAAATTTCAAATAAAATTATTGCTGTTACAAATGTTGAATTTGGAAAGATGCAGACTCGCTATTATATAGTAGAAACTGTTGTTCTTTTTGTGGTTTTCATTTTCCTTATCATTCTTTTCTATGCTACTGCAAACCAGATTATTGGAAGAATTTCTAAAATCAGAAATGTTACAAAGACTCTGGCTGAAAAAGATTATTCAGGTGACTTGCAGCTTCGTGATAATAAAAATGAAATTGCAGACCTTGTAAATAATGTTAATCTGATTATTTCTGAATTAAATGATTTCTTTATCTTTGTAAAAACTACAACTTCAAAAGCTATTTCTTCGGGTTTTGTTATTACAGATTCTGCTGCTAAAACATCCCGTTCGTCTCAGGAAATCGATAACAATCTTAATATGATTGCTGCAAACTTTACAGAAATTTCAAGTTCTGTTGCAAGAACCGTAGTTACAATTAGTGAAATGAATAACAGTGTAGATACATTGGTTCAGAATAACTCTAAACAGACTGTAGCAATTGATGACAGTAACAATGCATTAAACTCTGCTGTTGCAACTCTTGAACATATTAATGATATGGCTGTAGAGCGAACAAAAAATGCTGAAGAAATGACTACTTTGGTAGCAGATGGTGATGAAAAAATTTCTGCAACTGTAAAACTTCTTTCTCAGGTTGGAACCCAGCTTGATGAAATTAAAGACGTTATTACTATTATTGATAGCATTGCCGAACAGACAAACCTTCTTTCTATGAATGCGGCAATTGAATCTGCTCATGCAGGTGAAGCTGGTAAAGGATTTGCCGTTGTTGCAGAAGAAATTCGTTCCCTTGCAGAAGAAACTGCAGGTAATGCAAATACAATTGCTGCTGCAATTAAAGGTATTATTAAATCGGTAGAAGAAGTAACTCAGGCCAGTCAGGAAGCTTCTGAAGCATTTGCTGTGGTTAGTCAGCAGACAGAAATGGTTATTAACTCTTTAAGAGAAATTACTTCGGGCGTTGGTGCTGTAGACAGTGAAATGAAACAGATTAGACAGCGTTCAGAAGAAACTACAGCTGCTGCAGAACAGATTAACAGAAAATGTGAAAATCTTCAGGAAAAACAGAAGTCAATCAGTTCTGAAATTGATGGAATTAATGACATGTTCCTTAATGCAAAAATGGAAATCAGTAAGATTAAGCAGGGAACCAGCGATATTGTTCGCCGAATGGAAAGAGTTAGTTCTTCTAGTCAGGAAAATTATAAGAGTATGACTGCTTTGGAAAATATGCTTGATACATTTAAAACTCGTGTTGATGTAGAACAGGCTATTCACCAGGCAGATGCAGAAAATGCAATTGATTCAACTAATACTGCAGATGATTTTATTAAAATGGCAGAAATGGAAGCTATGGAAGCAGTTCAGTCTATTGAAACTAAAGAAACTGAAGCAGGCAACGGTGCTGGTCTTTCTGGAACTGATGAAATCATTTTTGATCTTGATTCTGTTGAAGAATATACACCAGATTTATAATAAACTTAATAAAAAGACTGTAAGATATGGGAGCGCAATCAGAATGGCAGAAGGAATGCCTGGAATAAAATTCTGAATGTTAGCTCCAAAATAGTCTGCTCCACAGAAAATTAAAGCAAATAAAACTATTTTCCACAATTTCTTTTTTCCAAGGTAAACTGCTGCCAATGCCATCCAACCACGGCCGGCACTGATATTTGGAACAAAAGAAGAAATGCGCATAGCTAAAAGTGTTCCGGCCTGTGCTGCAAATGTTCCTGTTATTGCCCAGGAAGAAATTCTATATATAGATGTATTTATTCCTTTTATAAGCAGCACCTGATTTTCTGTACCAGTGGTTCTAAAGTAGATTCCTTTTTGTGTAAAAAATAAAACATAACCGCCAATAGCAATAAAAATCACAGTAATTATTACAGAATAAACTGCAACCTGATTTTTTGTAAAAAAGAAATCTGGAGAAGAAAGAACTCCCCTTGTATTAAAGATTAAAGCTGAAAGCAGTGATGTGACTCCTGCAAACAAAAGATTTAGACCTAAAGATGCAATAAAAGGATTTGCCTTTGTTTTTTCTATTATAAAACCCCATAAAAAAGCCAGTAAAGTTATAATTATGGTAGTAATAAGACTTGCGGCTAAAAATGAATGTGTAACAGTTGTAAATGTAAAAGTAAGAAAAGCAGAAAGTGTAATCAGGCCTTCAAGAAAAAGTGCAAGGGTTCCTGTATATTCAGAATATAAAGCACCTGCACTGGCAAGTAGAAGAGGGCATGCAAAAATCAAAATTTCTAATGGCATTTTTTACCTCCCTTTTTAAGGCTGAAAGCTTTTTTAGTAAATGGAACTGCAACAATAATAATTATTACTGCTTGAATTAATGTACTGATGTCAAAGTTAAAGTTATTCAGCAAGGCATATTGATCTGCTGTGGTTATTAAAAAGCCCATGAAGAATGCGGCAGGTATGGTTAATATTGGAGAAGATTTTGCAATCATTGCGGTTGCAAGGGCATTCCACCCCATGCCTTGTGAAAAGCTGCAATGGCAGGTGTAATAAATGCCGCATACTGCAAGACAGCCTGCAAAGCCGTGTAATGCGCCTGCAATTATGGAGCTTGTACATAAAATTTTTGTTTCATTGGCTCCTGCAAAAAGAGTGAATTCTGGGGCTGTTCCATAAAGGCTTATAGTTTTTCCAATTTTTGTTTTGTTAATAAATAAATATATTAATACTGCAAAAATAAGAGCAAAAATCAGATTCACAAAATATGGGAAACGGAAACTTTGTGAAATAAATGGAGTTGCCAGTAAAGTTCCTTGAGTAGTTCTAAAAGGTCCTGTAACAAGTCCATCTAAAATTGGGATTAAAGCGGAAGAAAAAATAAATGAAGATAAAAGAAAACTTATGTTTCTTGCTTTTTTCAGCCAGCAGCTAATAAGAGTTATAACTATACCTGTTGCTACGGCAATTATAAATGCCAGGGGAAGCGCAATGAGAGGAGATAAATCTTTTACAGCATTTAAGAAAAGGGCAGCTGTAAATCCTCCGGCATAAATTTGACCTTCGCCACCAAGGTTCATGTCACCACTTTTTATGGTTATACAGTTTCCAAGTCCACAAAGCAGATATATGGCAGAAAGATTAAGGAAAGTTTTGAAAAAATAATAATTAAACATTTGTGAACTCTCCTTTATAAAGATTATACACTTTTGAACAGATTTCTTCTGGAAATTCTGAGTTACTTAAAACTAAAATGGCAGTGTTTTCATTTTTAAGTTTTTCTAGTTTTTTTATTACGTTTTGGCAAGACTGATTATCTAATCCCTGCATTGGGTTACACAAAATCAGAAGTTGTGGTTTGCAAGCCAGTTCCCTGTTTATTAAAAGACGCTGCAACATGCCTCCAGAAAGAGAAGCACAATTTTCGTTTTCTGTAATATTGATTTTCGATTTTTCAATAATAGCAGCTGGAGATACTAATTCCTGATTAAAACAGAGCATGTCTTTTATAGATAATAAAGGATTTGAACCTCTGTATTTCTTGTTTGTTGGAATAATGCCTGTGGTGATTCCAGATTTATATCTTAATTTATAAGTAGAAAAGTTTTTTGCAAGATTATGGCGGATATTGCTTTCATTTTTAATAATGGAAAAAGTTCCCTGGCATTTAAATTTGTTCATGCCGCATATTATATCTTCCAGCTGAGTAAGGCCTTGTTCTGCATAGCCTTTTATAAGGGTAATTTCTGAACTCAAAACTGAAAAATTAAGGTTTTTAATGGGAATATGATTTCGAGTTTTACAACTGATGTTTTCCCATTTGCATTCAAAATTTCCGGAAGTTTTTATATCAGATTGTGTAAAAGATTCATTATCAGATTTTTTTGTTTGATTTATAGGAGCTGCAGTTACAGCTGTGTCATTTCGTTTTAAATAAAATACATCATTACAATAGTTTTCAGCTTCTTCTTTGCTGTGAGTAATTACAATAATATTCATGCCTTTTTCAGCCAGAGAACAGAGAATGCTGTATAAATGTTCTATTTGCTTTGGACCAAGAAGAGCAGAAGGTTCGTCTAAAATAAGAAGTTCTGGTTCTTTTAGTAAAGCGTTTGTAAGGGAAAGAAAAAAACGTAAATCGCTGGTTACATTATAAAGTGGGGTGGAAAGTTTTAAGTCTGGAATATAAGAAGCAGCATAGTTTTTAATATTTTTTTTCTGCTGCTTATTAAGTCCAATCAAAAGGTTTTCATATGCTGTTATGTTTTCGCAAAGTTGGGGGCGCTGGTGAACATATGAAATCCCCTGTTTGATTGCATCTTTTGGAGAATTAAAAATTACAGGTTTTCCATCTATTATTATGGAACCGGCAGAAGGTTTTAGCTCTCCACAAATAATATTTGCTGTAGTAGATTTTCCGGCCCCATTTTCACCAAGGAGGCCGTGAATCTGTCCTTCCTTAAAGGATATATTTAATTTCTGTAAAACAGTTTTAAGAGAAAATGAAAAATCTATATCCTTTAATTCAAGATTCATTTATCTGGTAATACCTTTTTCGTTGATTGTAATTGTACCAGCTTTAATGCCTTTAACAAGTTCTGCAAGATTTTCTCTGATATCTTCTGGTACAGTTGCAATGTAGTTTGGATCATCTTCAATAAAATCAACAAAACCATCTTTCATGCCAAACTGAACAGATGTACCATGATTAAAAAATCCTTTTAGATATCTTGTTGTATACATTGCTGCTAAATCTTCTTGATTCATTGTAGAACTTGAAATAACAGTTCCTGGTGCATAAGCAAAACCATTGCTGTCAAACCATGCAATATATGTTTTTGAATTTACTGCAGAATTAATTACACCTTGTGCTGCTCCACCACAAATTGGAAGAATTACATCAGTTCCATTTTTGATTAAAGCATCTGCCAGTAAAGCTCCCTGATTTGCATCATACCAGTTACCTACAATTCTAAAATCTACCTGTGTATCTGCATAAGCTGTTTTTGCACCTAATTCAAAAAATGGCATAATTACATTGTTCATTACAGGATATTCCTGAGCGGCTACAATAGCAACCTTGTGATTTTTAGACATAAGACTACTGCTGTAACCTGCTAAAAATGCCTGTTCATACTGATTATATGAAGCTGTAGCAATCTGATGTACACCTTCAAGTTCAGCATCAAGGAATATAAATTTTTGATTTGGATATTGCTCTAGAATAGGTAAGGCTAATTCTGGAAGAGAGCTGTTAGATGAAATGATTACATCATATTTTTGCTGAGCAGCTAAAGTAGTAAGTTTAGCTCCCCATTCAGCTTGATTTGTACCAGCTTCCATAGTGTATACTGTAGCCTGTTTTGAAGGATCATTTACTACAGCAGGAGTCTGATTAAACTCATCAACAGCTTTACGAACACCCTTATCTAAAAGAGCATAGGTTGGACTGTTAGCCATAACACCTGGAATAAATACTGCAATGCTAGAACCATAGTTCTTTTTAGCAGGGCAGGAAACTAACATAAATAATGATAAGGCACTTAAAAGTGCAAGAAATAATTTTTTCATAGTGATTACATAATAGTTTTATATAAAACTAAAGTCAATATAGTTTTATATAAAACTATTATTTTTTAAAGCCATAAAACAGGCAGATGATTTTTTTTTATATAACTATTAAAATGTTTGTATGAAAAAATTAATCTGTGGTCCTATGGCAACAATCAGTCATCCCGCTTTTCGTATTCTGGTAGAAAAATTTGGCGGTTGCGATGAATATTTTACAGAAATGATAAATGCCGGCTCACTTTTAACTCAGGGACCTTTTGAAAAATATTATATAGATTCTACTCCTGTACCAGAAAAACTTGTATGGCAGCTTACAGGACACGACAAACTCAATATGGTAGAAGCTGCAAATTTTCTCTGCAATCTTCCTGTTTTAGGACTTGATATTAATATGGGCTGTTCTGCTCCCGATATTTACAAAACAGGGGCAGGTATTGGCTGGATGCTGAAACCTATGGAAGAAACAATGGATATGGTAAAAGGCATAAAGGATGTGCTTGTAAATAATAATTCTTCCATGCGTTTAAGTGTAAAACTTCGTCTTGGAGATGAAAATTTTAAAGAAGAAGATTTTTTTAAGTTTGCTTTAGAATTAATTGATAATGGGGTACAGCTTTTAACTTTGCATCCTAGAACAAAAAAAGAAAAACTTGCCAGACCACCAAGATACAGATTCTGCGAAGAACTTGCACAAATGGCACAGGAAAAAGGAGTACAAGTTTATCTGAACGGAAATGTAAAAGATAAAAGTTCCTTTGAATATGCCCAAAGCCAGGCCCAAAGCTGCGCCGGAATTATGGTTGCGAGGGCAAGCGTTCAAAAGCCATGGATTTTTGCACAATTAAAAGGAAATGGAACAGAAACTCTTCAAATCAATATGGAAGATTTAGCTTTGGAATATATTTCTCTTGTAGAAAAGTTTCAGCCACAGGAATTTTGGAAAACACGGTTGCAAAGATTTTTCAGCTACTATCCCCTGAATTTTAAGTTTGGACACTATGCTCAGTCGTCATTTTTAAATGCAAAAAATAATGAAGATCTTGCAGAAAGAATAAAAGCGTTTTTTATTCAGTGTCCCGAAGAAAAAATTCTTTCTATAAATATTTAACTTGTTATGTTATAATAGAAGAATATGGAACGTAGAGATGCCGCTATATTAGGCAGAAAAGTTTTTTTCTTAAATCCTCCTCTTGCAATTACAAATCATGTGCTTGAATCTTTAAAAGAACAGCAGTATGAAGTCTATTGTCTGGAAGATTATAAGAGTGCAAAGCCTCTTTTAAAAATGTTCCCGGATGCACTTTGTTTTATTTTTATAGATGATCTTCTTACTTTAAGAGAATGGTATAACTACATAAAATCATTTGAAGAAGATGATGAATTAAAATCTATTTTTATTGGTGTTATTTCAGCAAGAATCCGTCCTGGAGATAGAGAAAAATTTCTTATGAACTTAAAGCTGCCTGGTGGATTCATTCCTTTAGGTGGTCCAGTAAGTGAAGTATTAAATACTATAAAAGGTATTATTGATGTAAACGGTGCACTTGGAAAAAGAAAATATATCCGTTTAGACTGTTCTAATAATCCAAATATTTCAGCTTATTTTGCCGAAGACCTTAAACTTTATGATGTAAATATTCAGTATTTAAGTACTGCAGGTTTTACTTTTACCATGAAGAACCCAAAACTTTATACTTTTCAGAAAAAATCAGTTATTTCAAATATATGTATAAATGTGGGACACAGAACTATTCCGGTAGAAGGCTTTGTTTATGAGATTCGTCAGATAGATGGAAAAGAAATTATTATTCTTCTTTTTACTAAAGGTATAGATTCTGTAAACAGGGGAGTTATAAGAAAATTTATTTTTTCAACATTAAATGACCGCTTAAATGATATGATTTCAATGCTGGAACCAGATATGAGGGATTATTCTATTGAAGGGGCTGCTACCGATTCTTCAGAAAAAATTGACTCTCTGGAAGCAAATGAAATTCTTAATAAAATTGATGAAGTTGAAGAACTTGAAAACGAAACTATTCAGGCAGAAGCAGGGAATACTGAATAATTATTGTTTAATCTAATATTTTATGATAATCTCTATAAACATCTTTTTAAGTTTTATGACATAAAAAGTGTAATAAATCTAAAACGGCTCAAGCCAGGGTCGTAACGTAGGAGTAACAAAATGGCAAACACAAACGATACACACGAGTGTACATTGGACAAAATCATTTCTCTTTGTAAGAGACGTGGATTTGTTTATCAGGCTTCAGAAATCTATGGTGGACAGGCAGGTGCCTGGGATTATGGTCCTTTAGGAGTAGATTTTAAGAGAAACATTCAGAACGAATGGTGGCATTACATGACTCAGCTTCATGATGATG
>JAKSTH010000089.1 GCA_024402655.1 Treponema sp.
TGAATAGTATTTATGGTGGAATTTCTGGAACTATGAATGCTGTGGTTGCAATTAAGCTTTATATTTTAAGCAGAGATTACGATAAAGCTTATGAAATTGTAAAAGATTATGTTAACGAAAAAATACAAAGAATTACCAGGGATGGTGAAGAAAATAGAAACTCAAATATTAGATCAGGAATTTTAGTTTATCTTGCTGGTGCACCAGTAAGTGTTGGACAGGAATCTTTGGGAATTGTTGTATTGCCTAAAGCAGAACAGAATAATTAAATTTTAAGTAATTGATCGAAAGTTTCGATTTTTTTGTAGAAAGTTTCTGCTGTTCCAAATCCGTAACTTGCCCAAATAAATGGAATATTTGCTTCTTTGCAGGCATCGCAATCGCCTTGAGTGTCGCCAACATATACTGGTGAATTCAAGGCGTTTCTTTTTATAACTAATTTAATGTTATCAGATTTATTGTTACCTGTATTTCCATAGCATTCAAAATCTGTAATGTATTGTGTAATATCATTTTTTTTCATTGTAAGTTCGATATAACCGGACTGACAATTTGAAACAATAAATAATTTATATTTTTTTGATAATTCTTTTATTGTAGAAACTACATTCGGATAAGTAATATTTTTTGTATTTTCTTTGATTGCAATGTGTTCATATTCGCAGCACTTGTTAATCAAATTCTGGCGCTGGTTCTGATCCAGGGGAGAAAATAGATTATCTGCAATTACAGACATTGTTTTTCCAAACTGTCCTTGTAAAATTTCTGCGGTTACAGGTTTGACCTGAGGATAGTTTTCTTTTATTGCCTTGTTCCAGGCATCTGCGACTACCTGGGTTGTGTTCCAGATAGTGCCGTCAATGTCTAAAATTATTGAATCAAATTGCATTATATTTTAGTTTTCCTGTGGTTGAATAGTTTGTGTTTCTTGTATTTCAGCTTTTTTTTCTGTGAATGCCTTTTTCAATAAGATTGGTACGAGCATAGAAGATATAATTATAAGAAGGATAACCGATGTAAAATATTTTGAATCAATTAAACCAACACTTAATCCCTTTGTAGCAACGATAAGTGCAACTTCTCCACGAACCATCATTCCGAGGCCGACTTGAATTGATTCTCGCCAGGTGTAACCCATTATTTTAGAAATACCGCCACATCCAATGATTTTTGAAATACATCCGATTATTACAAAAGCAATTGAGAACCAGAGTAAATCCATCTGCATGCCGGAAAGATCTGTTTTAAGACCAATGCTGGCAAAGAAGATTGGACTGAAAAGCATATAAGCATTAATATCAATTTTTGATTCCATGTAAGAAGCATCGCTTAAGCTGCAGAAGACAATACCTGCAATATAAGCACCTGTAATATCAGCAATTCCAAAAAATTCTTCTGCACAGAATGCAAATAAAAGTGCAAATCCTAATGCGTAAATTGGAATTCTGCGTGAACGTGGATGGCGTTTATCATACCAGCGGAAAAGTCTGTAAAGAATGAATCCTGCTATAATTGCACATACAAAAAATGCCAGAGTTTTTAAGATGATTGTAAGATATCCGCCTTTTCCTGAACTTACTCCTAATACAATGGTAAGAACTATAATACCAATTACATCATCAATAATTGCTGCACTAACGATTGTTTGTCCAATATCGGTTTTAAGTTTTCCGTATTCTTTTAATACTGCAACTGTAATACTTACAGATGTTGCAGTTAAGATTGTACCCACAAAAAGACATTTAAAGAATTCTGGAGAACCCCATCCTTTAAATCCAAAGAAACAAAGTGACATTATGGTTCCCATTAAAAGTGGTACAAAAACACCGCAGCATGCAATTACAGTTGCTTTAGGTCCAGATTTAATTAAAGATTTTAAATTTGTGGAAAGACCAGCTGAAAACATAATAAGAATTACTCCGATTTCAGCCATATAGGTAATAAATTGATTTGTTTCTGCGTAAATTACATTTGGTTCATTTCCACCAAAATTGTGGAACCAGGGAAGGAAACGTAATAAAAGTCCGGCTACAATCATTCCTGCAACTTCAGGAATACCGATTTTTCTTGCACCTACTCCAATATATTTTGCAACAAGAAGGATTAATCCAACTGCAAGTAAAATGTGAAGAACAATTTCTGTGTTAGGTAATGTATTCATTTTGTATCTCTTTATAATATGATGAAGTGTATTATAGTCATATAAAGATTATTTTCAATAGAAGGTTTATTAGCTTTAATTAAACTTAAGAATAATCTTACTGTGATATTTTTCATTAATGCTTTATAATAATAGGGTCATTAAAAAATTGAGAGGATATTTATGAAAAAATTCAAATTTATATTGCTGTTAGGATGTATGTTTGCATTTTTATCTTGTGCAACAACTTTATCTGTAAATGTTCAGCGTCCTGCAGAAATTGATCTTCAAGGGGCAAAATCAATTGCAATTGAACCTATAAGTACTTCTAACTATTTAACTCGTACTGAAATTGTTTATGCAAGAGATATTATTACTTATCTTGAATATAATATGGAACGTGGTCTTGCTGCTTCTAGATATTATACTATTATTGGTACAAACGACAGAAGAACTCCAGCAGATGTATATCTTGAATGTGAAATTGTAAATCTTAATGTTAGTGATGCAAAAAAGACTGAAAGAACAAAAAATCCAAATTACACTGGAGTTCAGTCAGGAAACAGCTATCAGACAGAATATATTACAGAAATTTACTATCGTCGTAATGTAGAATTTAAATTTGTATATCAGTATGTTGACGGTTATACAAATAGAGTTATTGAAAGAAGAGAGATTTCAAAATCAACTCAGAGTGAAAAAGCATTAGAAATAAAAGATCTTCCTGATCCATATGATATGATAAGCGGTTATTTAAGCAGCATTGTATCTCAGATTTCAAGAGAAGTTGTTCCATACACTGTTAATAAGTCATTAACTTTGCTCGAAGTAAAAAATAATGAAGATATGAAATATGCTGATAAGCTTGCAGAAAGAGGTTATTTGAATGAAGCTTATAATAAGTATATAGAAATCTTTAATGCAACAGGTTTCTTTGAAGCATATTATAATGCTGCCATTGTTCTTGAAGCTCAGGGAAAATATTCTGAAGCAAGAGATATGATGAAATCACTTTATCTTCAGACTTTAGATTCAAGAGCAGACCGGGCTTTAGCAGATATTGAAAACGAAATGCAGTATCAGTATTTGTTAGAGCAGCAGCAGAATAAAAGGAAATAAAATAAATGAATGAAAAAAAGTTTAGTGTAAAAGGCATTTATGCTTCTGGAATGGTTTTACAGCAGAAAGCTGTGAATGTAATTCGTGGAACAGGTATTTGTGGAAAGACTGTTGTTTTACAGTTTAATAATAAAAAATATAAAGCAAAGGTAAATTACAGTGGTGAATGGAAGATAAAATTTAGAACTCCTGCTGCTGGGGGACCTTTTACACTAAATTTATTTCAAGATGAAGAAAGCATAGTTTTTGATGATGTTTTTGTAGGTGAAGTTTGGGTTCTTTCAGGTCAATCTAATGCTCAGCTTCCTATGACAAGAATGCGCTTTACTTATCCAGAAGAGTTTTTGCTTCCAAAAAACAATCACATCAGAATGATAACTATTCCAATTTCTTATTCTTTTGGAATGGAAAAAGATTCTATTGAAAATCCACAATGGCTTACTGCTTCACCAGAAACTTTAGGAGTTATGTCTGGAACAGGTTATTTTTTTGCTAAAAAAATATCAGAAGAATTGGGGGTACCTGTTGGTATTATAAATTCCAGCCAGGGTGGTTCTCCTGTTACTTCATGGATGAAGGAAAGTTCTCTTGTAAAACTTGGTAAAGACGATTACTTAAAACGTCTTGATTTTTGGAAAAATGCAGAAAATGTAAGTTCAAAAATTTCTTCAATGAATGAAAATCAGTCTAAGTGGAATGATTTGATTAATTCTAAAGATGAAGGATTAATGAATAAATGGGAAAATCTTTCTTTTGACCAGCTTGATGGGGAGTGGAAAGATTGTGTTTTACCAGGAGTTTTTTCAGATATAAAAAGTGCCGCTGTAGTGTGGTTTAAAAAAGAGTTCACTCTTACAAAAGAACAGGCTTTGGCACTTAATTCAAAAAATAGACAGATTTGGATGGGAACTATTATTGACGCAGATAAGGTTTGGATAAATGGTTCTTATTGTGGTGAAACTGGTTATTGTTATCCTCCAAGAAGATATCCTATTGGTGACGGTGTTTTAAAAGAAGGAAAAAATACTGTAACTGTTAGGGTGCAGAAAAATGGTCCAAATCCTATTGTTTTCTATGAAGAAAAAAAATACTGTATTTTTAATGATGATGCTGTTGTTGTTCCTGTTGCTCTTAGAAATGTGGAGCAGAGAAGCGATGCTAAATGCACAGATGAAAACTTTATAGATTTAAAAGGGCAGTGGAAGTGTAAAACAGGTTGTATTTGTGAAAATGCTCCTGCAGGAATGTTCTTTGAATGGGAGCCAACTGCTTTATATAATGCTATGCTTGCTCCTTGTTTTGACCAGACAATTAAAGGTGCTTTGTGGTATCAGGGTGAATCTAATGCCGGCGGTTATGGTGAGTATGCAGATTTACTTGAAGAAATGATATATTCCTGGAGAAAGTCCTTTAAAAATTCAAAAAAGGATTTCCCGGTTGTTGTTATGCAGTTACCAAACTGGAGTGATGGTAAAATTGAATCTGTACCAGATGCAGGTTGCTGGCCTCAATTAAGAGAAGCACAAAGAGATGCTGTTGAAAGTACAAAAAATACTGCACTTTCAGTTAATATTGATGCTGGTGAATGGAATGATTTGCACCCTGAAAAGAAACGAACTGGTGGAACTCGTGCGGCTATGCAGGCTTTAAGAATTGGTTATGGTTTAAAATTTGCAGCTCCAGCTCAGGTGCATTCTGTAGATTCAAGTGATGATTCTTGGATTGTTACTTTTGATACAGATGGTTCTGGTCTTAATGCTTATGCACTTAATGAACAGTGTGTAGATTTTAAAAAAGAAAGTGATTCTGTTGAAGGTTTCACTTTGGTTCAGAAAGATAATGGTAAACTGGTGAATGTAAAAGGAAAACTTGTTTCTAACAAAGAAGTTATGATTTGCCGTGAAGATTTACCTGATTCTTGTAAAAATGCTGACTTTGCTGAATTAAGATATTTGTGGGAAGATAATCCTTTCTATATAAACTTATATAATAAAGAAAAAGTTCCGGCAGCACCGTTTAGGGTAAAATTAAGTTAATCTGATTATTAAGTATAAAAAAAGCTGAATCAATTTTGATTCAGCTTTTTTTTATTTATATCTGTTATTCTTTACCGTTCCAACAGTAAGTACAAAGCTTGCAATGATCCAAACCTGTACTGTCCAGCATATCATCCAAGCGATGGAATCTAAGTGAAGTAAAGTTCAACTGTTTTCTGATTTCTTCTACCATTTTTGCATATTCTGGAGTATCTGGGTCACAGTATTTTGCAAGTACTTCATCTGAAACATTTTCTCCTTCAAAGTCTCTGATTACGCGTCTTGTAATTAAATCCATTTCTGATTTAGAACGGCTGAAGTTCAAATATTTACAACCGAAAACTAAAGGTGGACAAGCTGGACGAATGTGTACTTCTTTTGCACCACTCTTGTAAAGGAAGTCTGTTGTTTCACGAAGCTGTGTACCACGAACAATTGAGTCATCAATCAAAAGAATTTTTTTACCCTGAATTAATGGCTGAACAGGAATAAGCTTCATGTGAGCAATAAGATTTCTCTGTTCCTGACTTGTTGGCATAAAAGAGCGAGGCCATGTTGGTGTATATTTAATGAATGGGCGTGTGAATGGAATACCCGATTCATTTGCGTATCCAACGGCATGAGCTGTACCAGAATCTGGGACTCCGGCAATTGCATCTGGATGAACAGAATCTTTATCGCGGCGGGCAAGATATTTACCACAGTTGTAACGCATTGCTTCTACATTTACCCCTTCATAGCTTGCTGTTGGGTATCCGTAGTAAATCCACAGGAAGGTACAGATTTTCATTTCTTTCTGGCGTTCCTGTAAAGTTTTAATGCCGTCTGCAGTCATAAATACAATTTCTGCAGGTCCTAATTCATAGAAGTCTGTATAACCAAGATTTGCATAAGCAAAGTTTTCGAAAGAAGCACAGAAAGCATCATCTTTTTTACCAATCTGAATTGGAGTACGACCAAGTTTATCGCGGGCACAATAGATTCCTTCTGCTGTAAGAATAAGCATAGACATAGAACCTTTTATTTTGTTCTGTACGTTTTTAATGCCTTCTAAAATGGAATCTTTTTGATTAATAAGAGCAATAATCAATTCAGTCTGATTGATTTCTCCACCACTCATTTCTAAAAAGTGGGTATGACCATCTGAAAGAATTTCTTTTACTAATTCATCTTTATTTGTGGCAATACCAACTGTAGTAATTGCAAAGTTTCCAAGATGAGAGTTTACAAGTAAAGGCTGTGGTTCAAAATCACTGATACAGCCAATACCCATATTTCCGTGCATCTGATCTATATCTTTTTCGAATTTTGTACGGAAAGGAGAGTTTTGAATATTATGAATGGATCTTTCAAATTTTCCTTCGTAATTATAGATTGCAATACCACCGCGTCTTGTACCTAAATGCGAATGATAATCAACACCAAAAAATAAATCTAAAGAACAATCTTTTTTAGAAGCAACACCAAATATGCCACCCATAATAGCCTTCCTGCCAAGTAAAGTTGAAATTATTGGATTTAGTATACAAATTTTAGTGTTTTTTTTCTATAAAATTGGAAATTTTGTGGAAAAAAGTTAATAAAAAAAAACAATTACCGATAAATTAGTAAGGCACTGTTTGGTGCAAAATCTAGAATGCAGGTGTGAAAATGAGTTCATTTATTGGAAATCTTAACACAATAAAATATGAAAGCATGTCCTCTTCCAATGTGGCTGGAAAATTATATGTTCCTGTCAGCAAAAGTGCACTTATGTATTCTCATTTTGAACATGTTTCTGGTGTAGCTGCAAAACCAGGACAGAATGGTGTTTCAATCAATCGTCTTAGCATATTAAATTCTCTTATAGAAAGAGTTTCTGCAATTAAGAATGAAAAAGTAAATAGTGTAAATGATGCAAATCCACAGCAAATTGAAAAGATGATTGCTTCTTATCATAAAGAACTGAAATCTGCACTTAATAACACTTATGCTCTTTCTGGTGCACGTCCATTGCCTGGTGAACTTTTTTCAATTCAGGCCTAGTTTTTTTTGTAAATAATACAATATTAAAATCTTCATTTCGTCTCAATTCTATTGAATACTGACCAAAAAAGTATTAAATTATATTTGGAGAAAATTGGTTTCTTGGAGAGGCCTTTTTTCTATCGTATTTTAAGAGGTATCTCAATGACAGTTAACGAAATCAAAAATGCCAAAATCAAGGCATGGATTGAAGAATGCGTTAAAATGTGTGAACCAGACAATGTTGTTGTTTGTGATGGTTCTAAAAAAGAATATGATGAGCTTATGCAGAAATGTGTAAAAGCTGGTCTTGCTACACCACTTGCTAAGAAAGAAAACTCTTTCTTGTTCCGCTCACTTCCAAGTGACGTTGCTCGTGTTGAAGGCAGAACATTTATTTCTTCTGTAAAAGAAGAAGATGCTGGTCCAACAAACCATTGGATTGATCCAGTTGAATTGAAAGCAACAATGAAAGGTTTGTACACAGGTTGTATGCATGGTCGTACAATGTACGTTATTCCTTTCTGTATGGGTCCACTTGGTTCACCAATCGCTAAATACGGTGTTGAACTTACAGACTCTGAATACGTTGTATTGAACATGGACATCATGACACGTGCTGGTGAAAAAGTTTGGCAGTACCTCGATGATGGATTCGTTCCATGTCTCCACTCAGTTGGTAAACCATTAAACAATGGCGAAAAAGACAACGGAATCTGGCCTTGTGCTGACGTTGAAAACAAATACATTTCACAGTTCCCAGAAGAAAGACTTATTTGGTCTTACGGTTCAGGATACGGTGGAAACGCTTTGCTCGGTAAGAAATGTTTCGCTCTTCGTATTGCTACTGTTATTGCTCGCGAAGAAGGCTGGCTTGCTGAACACATGCTTATTCTTAAACTTACAAACCCTAAAGGTGAAGTAAAATATGTAACAGGTGCTTTCCCAAGTGCTTGTGGTAAAACAAACCTTGCTATGTTGATTCCAACTATCCCAGGATGGAAAGTTGAAACTGTAGGTGATGATATTGCTTGGATGAAATTCGGAAAAGATGGTCGTCTCTATGCTATCAACCCAGAAGCTGGTTTCTTTGGTGTAGCACCAGGAACATCTGCTGAATCTAACAAGAACGCTCTTATTTCAGCTGAAAAGAATACAATCTATACAAACTGTGCTCTTACAGAAGACGGTGATGTATGGTGGGAAGGAATTGGATATCCTGCAAAAGGCAACTTGGTTGACTGGAAAGGAAATACACGTCCTGCATTCGAAAAAGACAAGGCTCCAAAAGGTGAAGAAATGGCTCATCCAAACGCTCGTTTCACAGCACCAGCTGGACAGTGTCCATGTATCGCATCTGACTGGGAATCTCCAGAAGGTGTACCAATTTCTGCTATCCTCTTTGGTGGACGTCGTCCTTCAACTGTACCTCTTGTACACCAGGCTCGTTCTTGGGAACACGGTGTATTCCTTGGATCTATCGTAGGTTCAGAAATCAC
>JAKSTH010000009.1 GCA_024402655.1 Treponema sp.
CAAAAGATTGTTTTGAAAGAATAATTAATCTTACAAAATAAAAACTTAAAAAAAAGGGATATCTAATTTTACTTAGATATCCCTTTATTATTTAACTCTAATTAAGAATTAATTATTTTGCTCTTTCAAGGAATGAACCATCGCGTGTATCAATAACGATTTTGTCGTCTGTGTTGATGAACAATGGAACACGAACTTCAATACCTGTATCCAAAGTAGCAGGTTTCAAAGATTTTCCAGAAGTATCACCTTTAACACCTGGTTCACAATATGTAACTGTACGAGTTACGCGAACTGGTAAGTCAATACCAACTGGTTTTCCTTCGTAGAATGTAAGATTTACTTCAAGATCATCATCTGGAGTAATGTAACCAGCATAATCACCAAGATCTTCTTTTGCAAGTTCGAACTGTTCGTAAGTATCCTGATCCATAAATACAAATGTGTCACCATCGATGTAAGAAAGTTTTGTAGCATGGCTATCAAGATCAACTTCATCAAATTTTTCACCAGCATCAATACCAAGATCTTTTGTTGAGTTAGTTACAAGATTCTTTACACGGAAACTTGTTACCATACCAGCACGACCTGAGCGCTGTCCCAACATCTTCTGTACGATAAGAGCTTCACCTTCATACAAGAAAGCAGTTCCTACTTTTAACTGTGATGTCATTAACATAATATAAAACCTCTAAAAATAGAATTACAAAAATTATTAATTAAATTATAACATTTTTTTCAATGTATGTCATTAAGTTAGTGGCAAGGTCACCATTTTTTCTTAATTCCTCTGCAAAACGAACAAAGCCATAAACCAGTTCTTCACTTTTATTCAAAAAATCAAGGAATGATTCTTCCCTTTCTACTTCAGAAACATCTTTTTCGTTTGTATTAAATGCAATCCAGAATCTTTCTATAACAGCAAAATCTTGAGTATTAAAACAGTTTCTCATTCTTTCAAGCAAAGCTTTTACTTTTACAAGCTGATACTCTTCGCTTTGAGGATACGCATTCCACACAAAAGGGATTCCAGAAAGACATGCCCGTGATAATGATTCTTCCCCTCTAATTACAAGGATAGAACATTTTTGCATTAATAAATCCCATTCATCCTGATTAATAAACTCAAGTTCTTTTACAGAAAAATTATTTTGTTTTTTATCTGTCTGATTATAGCAGTTTATAAAAGATTGTCTGCCTTTCCCTTGAGCTAAAAGTAATTTAGTATCTTTTCTATTCCATCTGTTTAGAGCTTTAAAATATGGGATAAAATCTTTTTCATAAGTAAAGAATAAAACTGGTCCATTACAGTCTCTTGGAAAATGAGTCTTCCATAAATCATCTATAATAAGCCCACCAGTTTTTTGTGTGAATCCAGGCATGAAATTTACTTTCTTTACAGATTTACTTCTTGTAAGAGATTCAAGACAATGAAAAGTTTCTGCATAATCTTCTGCAGTTAAATAATCCAGCATTATAATTTGAACAGTATGCTGTAATTTATCTTCAAATAGAATTTTTTCCATCCAGTCTGGTCGTCCACACTGAAAACATTCAAGAATAACTTCTAAAGCTTTTCCATCATTATTTTTAAAATGTGAATAACAATAATCATAAGAATTCCAGTTGAAAATATGCAGATTGTCTAACTGTTGATATTCAAGAGAAGGATTTATTTTACTGCAGATCCTGTTAAAAGAAACAAGATCGTCAGTTACAAGATTGATTATATTGTTTTTTGATATTTGTGAGATTTGTTTTGATAATCTGTAAACAACACCAATATCACCAAAGTTATCAACAACTTTACATAAAAAAGTGATGGTCATATTAGTTTACTTTACTATACAAGTCGCTTACTTCTTCACGCCAGGAAGCTTTATTTTCTCTTTCTTCCCATTCAATAACTTTTTTAATAGTAAAATGTTTCTGGTCACGAATATTTTCATAACTTAAAACACCAAATCTGCCCTGACCAATGTAAGCAATTTTTTCATTTTCACCAAGAGTTTCTTTGCTTTCAATTTCTTTTAAGGCACATTCAAAATGAACAGGATTTCCACTTGCTCTATCAGCTAAAGCGGAGGCAATTTCTAAAATAGGATTTCCACATTTTGCACAAAGAACTTCACGTGTTTTAAGTTCCTGAATTGCCTTTTTTCTTTCTCTAAGTACATTTTCATCTTCGTAATTAGTTTTTGAAGGTTCAAATTTTTTCTGCTTCTGCTGTTCGCTTGAGTTATTATTTTTTTGACCGTTATTTTTCTGCTGGTTATTATTCCAGTTGTTATGATTCTTATTACGACGATTTTTGTACATTAAATTCTCCTGAAGCAGAACCTATTCAGTCTGCAGTTTTAACTCTTCAGGATTTTCAACAAGTTTACCGCTAATTACCTGAGCAATTCTCTGGATAGCACTGTCGAGATATTCCTGACTATGTATTTTTTTCCTTAACTCCAAAATACGAGGAGACAGATTCATTTCATCTGTTTTTTCTAGTACTAAGGTTGTAGTTGCTGTTGTTCCACCCGAAATCATACAAGCTCCATAAAAGCATTTTCGATATGATATACCTCAGGCATCCCCGGCATATCAATCACAATTACATCATATCTAATATAACTGTTACTATACTGTCGGTGATTTAACAGAAAACGTTTAGAAGTTTTTATAATTCTAGACTGTTTATCTTTATTTAAAACCTTAGAAAGAAGTTCTCTATTGCCTTTAGGAAAACTTTTAACTTCCACAAAAACAAGTTTTTCTTCTTTTAATGCAATTATATCAATTTCTCCCCATCTTGTCCGCCAGTTTTTGCATAAAATCTTATAGCCCTGATGTAAAAGAAATTGTGCTGCTTTTTCTTCCCCTTTATCTCCAATATATTTATTTATCAAAAGCTGTCCTTAAGCATAATTATTTTTTTTCCATAATTTGTGCAAAAATAATTGCAAGAACTTCCCAAGTTTCTTCACTTACTGACTGTCCAATATCCTGGGCACTCAATATTTCAACCGATGTTTCTTCAACTTTTACAGGAATATCATTTTCCCTGGCAATTTCTAATATTCTTTCTGCATTAAGCCCTGTGCCTTTAGCTGTAATAAAAGGCGCATAGGCATTTTCCGGATACTTTAATGCAACAGCCTTATTCATACTACACTTCTCCATCTACCATAAAAAAATCTTCCATTCCAAAACAATTTCCAGAAAGTTTTTCTTTATGTTCCCAGGAAACTTCAATTTCATTAAAACCTGCATCAATAAGTCGATCTTTTAATTTTTGAACAAGTTTTTCACTATTCAATTCAGCATCATCTTCATTTTGATTCAGTTTAATTTTACTACATCTATTATTTTTAAACTCTAAAACAAACAGCTGCTGTGTATTTTTTTTATTATGCTCAATACAAAATTTAATTAATTTTTTTTCTTTCGACAACAACAATCGAAAATATCCGCCAGAAACTTTCTCATTTTTTTCGGTAATTTCAAAAGGTAAAAAAATCCAGCTTCCGTAACCTGCAATATCTTTCTTTGAACCAAGATTATTTGCTATAGATAGAATTCCTGTTTTGTTTTCACTTTCAAAGTTTATTAAATTTTCAAAAAATGCCTTTATTTCCGCGGCAGAAAAAGGTGCTTCTATATCCTCTTTTTCAACCTGATTTATATATAAATTCTTTTTATCTTCGTATTCTCCATCTTCTTCCAAACTAGAAAGTAATTCTTCTATTATGTCTGCATCAAAAGTCATACCTTTTTGTAAAAAGTTCATTAACATTTCAACAGCAAGTTTTTCTTTACCCGGATATTTTGCTGCAATATTGTGAATTTTATTCATCAGTTCAGAATTAAATGATAAACCTAAGTTTTTCATTTGCAACAAAATCATATTTGAAAGATTATCAGGAATCATTCCCATAGATTTTATGAAGTTTGCAAGAGTTTCAGACTGAACTAAATCTAGCATCTGAAAGTTTTGAGTAAACTGTTGTATTTTTGTGATTGTTAATGGAGTTTTTCCAGCAGTGTCATTTTTAGGAACAAGATTTAAAATGCCATTTTTATTAAATATATTGGCTTTAAATACATCACCTTTGTTATAAACTTTGTTTGATGTAATTTGAACTCTTACGCCTGCAACAGAACCTTCATATTTATTTTTTCCAAGAGTTCCAAGAATTCGTACTAATACCTGGGTTCCATCACGCAAAACCTTTGCATTAACAGTTTGATTAATAGATGAATTATTGTTTACAAAAATAGTATTAGTATTCACACATTTATTTTAACATAAAAAAAGCCTGTGGTATATTACTTAATTCATAACCACAGGCTTTTATTTTAGTAAAAAACTAAATTAGTTCTGAGCTTCAGCAGCAGCAGCTTTAGCAGCTTCTTCTTTTGCAACAGCAGCAGCTGTAGCAGCAGCGTTACGAGCATTAAGAGCTTCTGTAACTTTTGCACCAACCAAAGTCTTAACTTTAGCATCTTTACCAATCTTATCGCGTAAGTAGTAAAGTTTAGCGCGACGTACTTTACCAGGACGTACAATTTCTACTTTTACGATACGTGGAGAGTTGTATGGGAATACACGTTCTACACCTACACCGTAAGAAATCTTACGAACAGTGAAAGTCTGGCGAGCACCAGCGTTCTTTTTACAAAGTACAATACCTTCGTAAATCTGAACACGTTCTGTTTTACCTTCAATAATTTTGAAGTAAACTTTTACTGTATCACCAACATTGAAATCCTGAGCACCAGGTCTTTTCTGTGTTTCTTCAATAGTTTTAATAAGATCCATTATGATCTCCTTTTTAATTTTACTTCTTCTTTCGTTTTTTACCTTTCAAAGAAGTAGATTCTGTTATTTCCTCAATCATCTTTTCGGCTTCGTCAGAGAGCTGGCCTTTTAATCTTGCAGTACAAATCATATCTGGTCTGTTGGCAAGAGTCTTTTCCAACCGCTTTTTAAGCCGCCACTTTCGAATTTCCTCATGATTACCACTCAGCAAAACAGATGGAACTTTCATTCCTTTCCATTCTTCCGGGTGAGTATACTGCGGATACTCTAAAAGTCCGTCACAATAGCTTTCTTCTTCTAATGATTCATGGGAAATTACACCGTCTACTAAACGATAAACAGTATCAATGATAACTGTTGCTGCAACTTCTCCAGATGACATAACATAATCTCCAATAGAGATTTCTGCGTCAACATAAGAATCAATAATTCTCTGATCAATACCTTCGTAGCGACCACAGATAAAAACAAGTTCATCTTTGTGACTTAATTCTTCTGCAACTTTCTGTGTAAGTTGTTTTCCGCTAGGTGTTACATAAATAACATACTTTTTACGGGCATTTACACTATCAAGTGCTTTTGAAAGAGGTTCAGGAAGCATTAACTGCCCAGCTCCTCCTCCGTACGTTCCGTCATCACAGGTATGGTGTTTATCAAGAGCAAAATCTCTGATGTTCACCAGATCGTAAGCAATAATTTCCTTTTCTACTGCTTTGGCCATGATTGAGTTTTCAAAAAAAGCCTTAACAATATCTGGAAATAAGGTCAGCACTGTAAATTTCATGGAATTACTCCAGAATCCAGAGGTGCATCAATTGCACCGTACCATTCTCTACATCTACCTTTCCAATAAATTCTTTATTAAAAGGTACAAGAACTTTTCGGTCACAACTCTCGGAGAGAGAAACTTCTAACAAGTAACCTGCTCCGCCTTCCAAAACGTCTGTGATTTTCCCTATTACTTTAGGTGCATCCAACGTTGCCGGATCGTCTTTATTCTCATAAATAAGAGAACAATTTGTTAAATCTTCAATGTACCACTCATCTTTTTTCAAAGGTTTGCAGTATTTTCTTGGTACTAGAATATTCCACTTATTATACTTAAGTATTTCAGTGTCAGAATCTATTCCCTTGAACTTTACATATGCAATTGCATTTCCTAAAGAAACCGATTCAACCTTTGCTTCTTTTTGCAAATCGCCATGTACTAAAGTAACTTCCTTTAATTTAAGCAGATGCTCATATTCACCAGAAGTACTTTCAACTTTACATTCACCCGAAAATCCATGTGCTCCTCGAATGAATCCCACAATTAATTGTGCTTTTTCCATCAGCGGTATTCCAAATAATTAGTTATCAAGAATATCAAGACTATATCTTTTACCGTCTTTAACAGCCGAAGCGCTTAAAACAGTTCTCATAGCCTTAGCAATGCGACCGTATTTACCGATTACTTTGCCAATATCGCCATCTGCTACTTTAAGCTGCAGCACCATGCCCTTCTCGCCTTCAGTTTCGTTTACAGATACAGCTGACGGATCATCGACCAATGATTTTGCGATGTATTCAATCAGGTCTTTTTCCATTTTCTGCTCCTCTGTAAACTACTTTGCCTGTTTAGCAGACTGAACATTCATTAATTTCTTAACGATGTCTGTAGGCTGAGCACCAACACTGATCCAGTATTTTACACGATCCATATCTAAAGAAACCTGTGAATCTTCCTTAGCGATTGGCTGGAAAGTTCCAATTTCTTCGATACATGCACCGTCACGAGGCTTGCGTGAATCCTGTACTACTACACGATAGCAAGGTCGTTTTTTTGTACCAAATCTCTTGAGTCTGATTTTGACCATTTATATCCTCCATGGCATCGTTTCCGACACCAATATATGCGTTTTGGACACAATAATACTAATTGTGTATATTGAGACTCCATTTTATAAAAAATATGACTTTTAATCAAGAGTAAGACTTATTAAAAGCCAAAACAAATTTCCCTTATTTACAAAACTCAGTTTGTAGTGAACCGTGAAAGGAAGAGCTTTGTTCTATCTTCTTTTGGATTATTGATAACTTCATCAGGTGTACCCTGTTCTACTATCACTCCACCATCCATAAATATAATTTTACTGGAAATATCTCTTGCAAAAGACATTTCATGAGTTACTACAACCATTGTCATTTTTTCAGAAGCAAGCTCTTTTATAACTTCAAGAATCTCACCTGTAAGTTCAGGGTCAAGAGCTGATGTAGGTTCATCAAACAAAAGCACTTCTGGTTTAAGTGATAATGCCCGTGCAATAGAAACACGTTGCTGCTGACCACCACTCAATTCACATGGATAACTGTTTGCTTTTTGATCAAGTCCCATTCTTTTAAGAAGTGTCATTGCAGTTTCATAAGCTTCTTCTTTTGTCTTTTTTAAAACCACCATCTGTGGTTCCATAACATTTTTCAAAACTGAATAATGTGGGAATAAATTAAAATTTTGAAATACAAGGCCACTTAATAAAGTGATTTTTGAACATTCTTTTGAGTCAGCATAAACTCCATCTTTTACAAGGGTGTTACCGCAAATTTCAATACTACCATTTGTAACTGTTTCCAGCTGAGAAATACATCTTAAAATAGTAGATTTACCACTTCCACTAGGTCCAATAATACTTAAAACTTCACCTTTATTTACATCAAAGGAAATACCTTTAATAATCTGTAAATCATCAAAGTTTTTAACCAGGTTATTTACTGAAATAATTTTTTCCATAAGGTATCCTCTTAATTATAATATGAAAGTTTCTTTTCAAATCTGCGGAAAATATAAGACACAACCCAGTTCATTACAAAATAGAATACACCGGCAATTAATAATGGTGTAAATGATACCATTCTGTTTGCAGAATTTTTTGCATAGAACATCAATTCCTGAATACTTATAATAGTAACCAGAGAAGTATCTTTTACAAGAGTAATAACTTCATTTCCCATTGCAGGAACAATTCGTTTTACAACCTGTGGCAAAACAATCTTAAAAAATGTCTGTGCAGGTGTATAACCCAATACTTTTGCAGCTTCATATTGTCCTTTAGGAATAGATTCAATTCCACCACGATAAATTTCTGCAAAATATGAAGCATAATTTATAGAAAAAGCAACTACCGCAGCTGCAAATGCAGGCCAATTTATAGTTACATTAAAAAGTCTGATTGAAATAAATTTTGGAACAAAATACACAATAAGTAATTGAAGCATTAATGGTGTTCCGCGAATAATTAACAGAAAAAGGTTTGTAAGTTTTGAAAGAAACTTATTTTTCGACATTCTTCCAAGAGAAACAGGAAGAGCCAGAGGAACTGCAAACAACAAAGTTAAAAGGAAAATACTTAAAGTATAGCCTGTTCCTTTGAACATTGTATCCAGCATATTAAGATAAGAAGTAACGCTTTGTGGAGAAGCATTAAAAAGTTTTGTAAAAAAATTTATAAAAGATTGATTAGCCATAAAAATTAAAAAAAAGGAGATACTGAATCAATCATAAAAATTAATTCAGTATCTCTATATAAAAAAATTATTTACCGATTACAGAAATATCTTTTCCAAACCACTTAGTACTAATTTTTTCAATAGTACCGTCTTTTGCCATTTCTAATAAAGTTTTTTCTACATCATCTCTGAGTTTTGCACCATCAGCAGATTTTCTAAAACCAATACCATAAGCTTCGGCAGCAAGTGGTTCATCAACTACAACAATTGAGTTGTCATTAGCTGTAGAAATCATATATCTTGCAACAATACTATCCATTACTACACCATCAACACTACCAACTCTTAAATCTGTAAATGCAGTGTGATTTTCTTCGTAATAAACAATACCTTTTAATGATTTTGCAAAATCTGCATTATCATTAATAGCTTCTTCAGCACTTGAACCTGCCTGACATGCAACTGTAATACCTTTTGCATCAGCAAGATTTTTAATTCCGCTGTCGGCTCTAACAATTAAAACCTGATCGTTATTTAAATAAGCTGAAGTAAAAGACATAGAATTAATTCTTTCATCTGTAATAGTAAAACCATTCCAAATACAATCAATACTTCCAGAATTAAGTTCCATTTCTTTAGCATTCCAGTCGATTGGTTTTGCAACAAATTCAAGACCTAAACGTTTTGAAACTTCTTTTGCTAAATCAATGTCATATCCAACAATTGAACCATCTGCTTCTGTAAAGCCCATTGGTGGGAAAGATGCATCAAGACCTAAAACAAATTTATTTGAATCTGTTTTTTTACATCCAACCATAGTAAAAATTGTAGCAGCTGCAATAACAGCAAGCAAAATTTTTTTCATACAATACCTCTATTTTTTATAATAGTTTTCAAAAATTAAATCCCAGTTATCATCATCAGAAGCATTTTTTACTGTATTTGATTTAACAAATGCTTCAAGTGAATCAATCTGTTTTTGAACAGCTGAAGAAGCAGGTCCTCCAGTTGCAGTTCTAATTTCTACACAATTTTTTGGTGTAATTAAATCGTAAATGTCTTTTTCGAACAAAGGACTTGCTTTTTCATATTCACTAAAATCAAGTTCTTCCAGTTTTTTATTAGTTTCAATTCCAATTCTAACAAGACCGGCAGAAACACCATGTGCAGTTCTAAAAGGAAGACCTTTTCTAACAAGATAATCTGCCACATCTGTAGCATTAAGGTAGCCGCCATCACAACCTTTAGCCATAATATCTTTATTCCATTTTGCAGTACGAACCATTTCTGTAAAGATTCTTACACTTGAAATAACTGTATCATAAGCTTCAAAGAAAGATGCCTTATCTTCCTGCATATCTCTGTCATAAGAAAGAGGAAGTCCTTTCATCATTGTAAATAATGCAACCATATCACCATAAACACGGCCAGTTTTACCACGAATTAATTCAGCAAAGTCAGGATTCTTTTTCTGTGGCATAATGGAACTACCAGTAGACCATTTTTCACTTAAATCAATAAAATTAAATTCTACAGTAGACCAGTAAACAATTTCTTCACAGGCTCTTGAAAGATGCATCTGCAACATAGATAAGTCAGATGCTACTTCTAAATAATAGTCTCTGTCAGAAACTGTATCTAAAGAGTTAGGAGTTACCCCGTTAAAACCAAGTAATTCTGCTTCATATTCACGGTTTAATGGAAGACCACTAGTAGCAAGAGCACCTGATCCAATTGGAGAAAGATCTACACGTTTAAATGCATCTGTAAGGCGGTCAAAATCTCTATAAAACATCCATGCCCAGGCACATACGTGATGAGCCAATGTAACAGGTTGAGCATGCTGCATATGAGTAAAACCTGGAATAAGTGTATTTTTATTTTCTGCTGCAATTTTTACTAAAACATCAATTAAACCTACAAGTTCTTTTTTAAGAATATTAATTTGATGTTTTAAATAAAGCCTTTCATCTAAAGCAATCTGATCATTACGGCTTCTTCCTGTGTGAACTTTTTTACCAGGTTCGCCTACTCTGTCTGTAAGTGTTGCTTCAATAAAAGAGTGAATATCTTCTGCGCTTAAATCTACTTTAAAAGGATTACCATCTTTATCTTTTCCACGAAGTAAATCTTCTTTTATAGATTCAAGTCCTTTTACAATAGCATCTGCTTCATCTTTTGAAATTAACTTCTGCTTGGCAAGCATTTTAGCATGAGCAACGCTTCCTTCAATATCTACCATTGCCATGCGCATATCATCATTAATAGATGTTTCAAAACTAACTGCAGCCGCATCAGGTCCTTCTAAAAAACGACCGTGCCACAAAGCTGCATGATTATCTGTTGTAATTGTTCCGTGTGATTTTTCCATATTCTTATTATAACTGAAAACAGATTGTGGGTAAACACCGGAAGTTAGTTTAAAAAAAAAGAGACTGGTATAAAACCAGTCCCTTTTCAATCTAAAACTTATTAAAGTTTATGATTATTTGTTTACAGCGTCGAGGCGTGACTGCCAGCTGTCTTTGAACTGTTCATAAACTTCTACTGGATCTGCACCACCACATACGTTCCATGAGAATTCAGCAATGTTCAAATCTGGAATCATAGACTGAATTGTTTCACGAGCGTTGTCCATCATTAACTGGAGAGTTTCATCAACTGCTCTTTCATCACGGAATGATGACCAGTATCCTTCTTTCCAAGCTTCTGGATCGTCATATTCTGGAACATCTTCTGTATAGAAGTCAACGATTTTAGCAATCTTATTGAGAGTAGCATCATCGTAGAATGATGGGATAACCCACATGTTAGATGAGTTCAAAGAACAATATTTACCGTTTCCACGTGGTCCCATTGGGAAACATACGAAACCGTAGTCATCTTTCATTGTAGAGAATTTACCATTTGGCTGTGCATTGTATTCATCTTCTACGATGAATGCAACTTCACCATTCTGGAAACAAGAGAAGTAGTAGTCCCACTGTTCGTCAGCACCCTGTGGTCTCTGATATTTCTGGAACATTTCACGTACCCAGTTCCAAGCTTCCATAGCGTTGTCTGAGTTAGATGTGTTTACAAATTTACCATCGATGTAAGAAATAATTGCACCACCGTTTGTATCTACAGCGATTGGACCAAAGAGGTCGTTCTTTGAAGCCATAGCATACTGATCGATAATACCGTCATTGTCTGTATCTTTTGTAAGTTTTTCACAAAGATCCTGGAAAGCAGCCCATGTCCATGTACCAGCTTTCTGCATATCGTAGAGAGATTCTGGATCAATACCATTTTCCTGGAGAAGTCTCTTATTGAAGAATACACCAGTTCTTGGTTCTGGTTTTCCATAACCGAATGTGTAGAAAGAATCACCATTTCTGAGTTTATTTACAAGACCCTGATCCCATTTAGCTTTTGACCAGTCAATATTTGTTTTAGAAAGGTCTGCCCAGAAGCCCTGCTGTAAACCAGAGAGAGCTGAACGATAGTCGATTAAGAATACAGCGTTGTCTGTACCACCTGTAATACAGAAGTTAGCAACTTCTTCTGGATGGTTTGACCAACCAGCAAGGTCTTTCTGTACACATTTGAAGTTGTAAGTCTGTTCCAACCAAGCACGGAATGCCATCTGGTCTTCCTGCTGTTTTGAAGCAGCTGGTGCATCTGGATTTGACCACCAGTCATAAATTGTTACTTCCATTCCACCGAAGTCGTAAACTTTTCCTGTAGCAGGATCGATTTCAGCTGAATAGCCTTTGTAAGTAGCGCTCTTAGAGCGTTTTACTTTGTCAGCGCCGTCTTTTTTTCCACCACAGCTAACGAGAGCGAATGATGCGATTAAAGAAGCAGCAACTAAAACTTTTGCAATCTTTTTCATTTAAATACTCCTTTTAAAAGATTAACCTCTATATATTATGTAGATTATACCACATAATCTTAAAATTAAAACAAATTTTTTCTACTCTTTCATACCAGTGCTTGTTAAACTTTCTACGAACAATCTCTGACAGAAGAGATACAGAATAATCAATGGAATAATAGCCATTAATACACCTGTAGAAAGAACAGCATTTGCATATCCTAATGGAGCATTTACAGATGAACCATTAAGAATAGAAAGATAAGCACCAAAACGGTCAACCATACTTGTAAGTCTGATTGCCAGTGTTTTAATAGTACCTAAGAATAATGATGAGTAGAAACCATCTGTCCACTGCCATACAAATGAGAACAAGAAACATGAAGTCAAAATTGGCTTAGCTCCTGGAATCATAATTGTAAAGAATGTTTTTAATGGACCACATCCGTCTACATAAGCAGCTTCTTCCAATTCAAATGGGAATCCCATATAGAACTGACGAATCATAAAGATGTACAATCCATTTTTAAGTCCCATACATCCACAACACATAAGTAAATATGGTAAAGGTGTACCACGAAGGTTTATTGTTTTACCAATCAAATTAAAGTATCTGAAGTGAAGATACAATGATGTAGAAATTGTCTGTGGAGGAATAATGATTAATAAAAGTACACAGAAGAACCAGAATCTCTTTAATGGGAAATTAAAACGAGAAAAACCGTATCCTACCAGTGCACAGAAGAATACCTGAATTACTGAAACAAGAGCTGACACCCAGATTGTATTAAAAAGAGTATCTTTGTATTCAATAAGGTATGAAGCAATATTCCAGTTATTTGTAGAAAAGTGTTTTGGTACAAGTACAATAGTTGTATCGTACAAATCCTGTTCTGCCATAAAACTGATAGCAATTTTATTCAAAATAGGCTGAATAATCATGAAACAAAGACCAAAAAGAATGATTCCTCTAAAAATAGAAAGCATGACTTTTTTGCTTGTTTCTTTAAGCAGAATACCATTAGAGGCATCATTTCTAGCCCAGAATGATTCTTTTGCTACAGTTGTTGCTGCAGCAGTATTTTTATTCTTTTTAGTCATGATTTACCACCTTGGAAATAATTAATGAAGTTAAACCAATTAATGCAAGACAGACAATAAAGTAGATCCATGCCAATGCGGCACTATAACCGTAGTTCAGCATTACTACCATCTGTGTATTAATTTTAGACATAACTTCATTATCAGTCTTCATAAAGAAGTCTACGATTGTATAAATCCAACATACAAGCATTAAAGGACTAATCATTGGAACTGTAATTTTCCAGAGTTTTTCCCATGCTGTACAACCTTCCATATCTGCAGCTTCGTACATACTAACTGAAATGTTCTGTAAACCAGAAAGGAAGATAATAATCTGAATACCAGATGCCATAGCAACATCGTAAATAGAATCGATAATTTCAAAAAGTGTATTGAATACTTTCTGACTTGGTCCATTTACACCACCAGTATTTGTAAGTAATACATCTTCCAAAACCTGAGTAATGCTTTCACCTGTACCAAATTCTTCGATAGAAGCTTTTAATTCAGCCATAAGTGTGTTGTTATATTCCAATCCAACAAGTACACCAGAAGAAAGAATTACAGCAAGGAAGAAGATAGATCTTGCTAAAGCACGTCCTTTAAATTTCTGGTTCAACAGCATTGCAACAAAGAAACTGAATACAATTGTTGCAAGTGAGCGATAAAGCATTGTTGTAATAGATGTCAAAAGCATCTGATTAAATTCAGGGTCAATAAGAAATGCTCGTTTATAGTTTTCAAAATGATTCGAAACATTAACAAAGCCCTGATTTGAAATCTGAACTTCAGACAAACTCATCATAAATGACTGATATAATGGTTTAATCATGAAAAATAAGAAACCTAAAATAAAAGGTAAGATAAACATGTAACCATAAAGGGCTCTAGTCTTTTCCAATCCAATTGGCTTTTTTCTACCCATTTTATTCCCCCTTCTTTACAACAATGTAATCTCTTGAAGCAATTTTCTTACCTGAAGCAGAATTATAATCTTCATAACCGAGATTTACATAAACTTCATAACCATTGTCAAATTCTGTTCTTGTAACTTTGTCTGTTACATATTCAAAATCAACAATTAAGCTGTTGCTAAGTTTTGAAAGTTTCTGGTTGTAGTCAGTATAAAGTTTAACAAACTTGTCTTTCCATGTTTCAAAGTTTGTTGCGAAATATTCAGTATAGTTAGTTTCCTGAAGTTTAGTTTCGTTTGAACCAATGAATGTAAATGATAAACCAGATGCTGTTTCTGCAGACTGCAAGATTAAATCTTCAAGTTCTGCACTAATATTAACAGCTTCTGCAGAGTAGTTTTTATAACCATGCAATGCAATCTGGAAGAATGGAACTGCCTGATCTAAAATAGCATATTCGTTACCTTTAAGACTTACATCTGTAACAAAATCAGCATATTTAAGAGCATATTCATTTCCACCGTGAATCATAACTCCAATATTGTTTTCATTCATTTCTTTGAATCGTTCAATCTGCATTTTTGCATTTGCAGCACGAGAAACTAATGCGTCATCATTGTAATCGCCAGACAACAGATATCCGTTATCCTGGAATGAAAGTCCAATCTTATTTTTCTTTGCAGTTTCAATAAGACGTTCTGTACTCTTATCTGCTAAAGAAGGTTTAACAAGATAATAGTAATCCAGTTCGTCTAACTGTCCATACCAGATTGGTGAGAACTGATAAAGTTTAATAACTTCATCAGAACAATATCTGGCAGGTGATGTAAAGCGATTAAAGCCTTCGCCCAAGAATGTTGAACGGTATGCAGTCTGAACTGCTCCATCAAGATAAATCTTTGCAGAAGTATTTTCTGTATCTTTGAGCATTTTATTAAAGCCAGACTTTCCGCCAAGTTCAGAAATATATTTTACTTTGTTCAAATATGACTGATGAATACCATCATTAATGAAACCTGACAATCTGTAATTAACATCTTTAATTCCAGCATTTTCAATTTCATTAATAATTTTTGCAGTGTTCTTATAACTTGTTAATTCATAAGGAAGAGTTTTAGGCATACCAGCTACCTGCTGAACCTTATCAATAGCACCAATAATATTTACTGCAACCGGAATATTTTTGTTATTAGTTTTCTTTTCACCTTTAAACAAGTATTCTCTGTATTTCTGTGCCATATCTGTAATAGATCCTTTATCAAGAATCTTATATACCTGTTTCAGCTGTTCACCAGCAGGAAGATATGGTTCATAAGAGAACTGAGCACTATTATTACGGCTTGAAATATCATACTGTTCACGATGAAGCATTTTATATTCTGCACGAATCCAGTTGAAGTTACTTAAACGACCAGCAATATCAGCTGAAATTGAAGCATAAGGTGCACCATCTTCAATAATACAAATGTAGCTTTCATTTTTATCAGAAGCACCAAACACAGGATATGAAATACGAGTTTCAGTATTTAAGTATTTACGAGAGTTACCATAATCCCAACCGTAAACATCAGCATAGTAAGCATTCTGTTTTGTTTTTCCATTATTGTAGTTGATAGTATATCCACCGCCTTCTGGAACAAACATAAATCCTTCTTCTTCTGTACCTACTGATCCAAAATATGGAAGAATAGAAACCTGAGTAATAGGATAAGTTGGTTTATATGAAATTTCGTCGAATGGTACTGTTACAGAAAGACCATCGTTTTCCAATTTATATACAGCAGTAAGATTGAAAGCAGGTTCATCTTTTATATTTGTTTCTTTGTAAAGTTCCTTACTTTCAAGATAATCTTCCATTGTATAACCATTAGATTTGAACATCTTTTCAACTTGTTCTTTTAAGAAGGTCTGAAGATTTTCAAATACAAGGTAAATTGGTTCATCTTCAATACCAGGATACTTGCTCAACATAGCTTCTTTTTCTTCATTGTTTTTAAAGCCGTCGATTGAGTATTTGTGATAAGCACGTCCAATTGTATTTTTCTGGCTCTTTGTTAAACCTTCCTGGAATTTTTCCAAATCGCTTTCATAAATAGCCAGTGGGAAAATAAATTCGCGTTCAATATCACCAATTGTATAATGAACTAAAATTTCACTACCTTTCTTTTCAATAGAATAGAAGTTTCTCTGAATACTCTTTGTATAAATATCATAAGTTTCATCTGTACCATTGATAGTAGAATACTTTACAAGGAATGTAGATTTCATATTATTTTTTTCTTTTGCAAGAGCAAGAGTATCATTATCTACATTCTGTGGATTTGAATACCAGATTTTACCAGTTTTTTTGTTTGTTAAAGTAAACTGTGTAGTTGCTGGATCCAATTCAAATTTAAGTTCATTGTTTTCCAATACGAATTCTTTAGAAAGATTTTCTTCTTTCATTTCGTAATAGTCGAATTCTGGATATACAACTTTACTTACATCAATAAGTTTTAAAACAATTACTGTAACAAAAATAATTACAGCAGCTGCAATTCCAATTTCAATCCAGTTGCCAACTGTTGGCTTATGGAATTGGAATTTCTTTGTTTTCATTGGTTTTGGGCGACCAATATAACCTTCTGGCATTTTAGATTTTTTTGCCTTTGGTTCTTTTGGGGCCTTTGGAGCTTTAGGTGTTTTTTCTTTCTTTTCCATTTCTTATAACTCCATCAGTTTAATCTGAATATAACTTCGCGACCTAGTGAAATAAAGAAGGCAATAGCCTGAGAAATCAAACTAAAGAAGAGAAGCATAATAAAAATAAATACGAGCATTGCGAACAATGTAAGAATTGTAAAAAGCAATGTTTTACCAAAACTGTACTGGTTAATCATCATCATGGCCATGAAAATAAGTACACCGCACCAAATCATAGAAACTATATCTGCAACATCGTAGAACGCAATTTCTTCAATTGTTACATAGTTACTCATAATGATGATAGGAATCTGAATCAAAATATATGGTGTTAAAGCATATGCTGTACCCATATAAATATCACCTAAATGTCCTTTTCCGTCGAACAGAGTTGTACAAGCCCAGTTACAAATAACGAAAATTAACAAAGGCAAAAGAATTGAAGCAATTTCCTGAATAATATTAACCTTTTCCCAATAAACATCCATAACAAGGAAACTTGTATAACGGAGTTTCCAGATATGTACTATAAGAGTCATAATAACAATGAAGTTAGCCGCAGCGTAAGAACCTCTTTTTGCATGAATTACATCCCACATACCATCTGCTGGATGAGTAATGATGTAAAGGGAATACTTTAATGTTTTGAAAAAGCGTACATAAGTTTCTTTTTCAATTAACTTGTGAAGTTTCTTTAATATATAACTCATAATGAATTAAGCTCCCTAACAAATCGTTTGATATGTTTTACTAAGAATGGAACAATAATAGCAACAAGTACAATTGCAAAAATTATACCAATGTGAGCTTCAATCCATTCCTTACGATAATACATATAAGCTTTTGAGTAGTTCTTGTGACTACGCTTTGTCTTAAAGTATTGCATTGCTTCGCCATATTTATTCTGACGGAGTGCCGATTTTCCAAGTCCAACGTAAGCTAAATCATAGTTTCCATTAATTTCAAGAACCTGTGACCATTTGTCTGCAGAATCATCGTATTTACCTACAGCAAAGTCTTCTGTTGCTCCATAAATTAAAGAACCAAAGTTTGTTGGTGTGAAAATTGTAATTGAGCCGTTTACTGAGTCAAGAACAAAAATATCTTTACCCAAATGGTCTATAGAAGCAGGCTGACGGAAATAACCGTTGATATTACCTTTACCACCAAAAGCAAACAAAAGCTGTCCCTGGTTGTTATAGGCAAAAACACGACCGTGTGTTTCATCAAGACACATATAAACGTTATTTTCCAAAACTGTAACATCTACAAATTTTGCAGGATCTTTAATACCACCGGCATTACCCCACTGTAAATCACCTACAGGAAGATATTCACCATTTTTAACAAGGATATCGTTTCCTAAAGCATTTAAGCGGCGTATAGGTTTTGCTTTATCTGAAAGTAAATCCCATTCATCAAAGCTCTTTGTTGTGGCATAAATAAAGCCTTCAGAGTCCATGTAACAGTTTGAATATTCTGTTGGAACAAAGTTTTCCATCTGTTCTCGCTGTGCACGAGTAGCAAACTTTTTCCAGAACATCTGCATTGCATTATAAATTACTGTTGAAGCACCAAAGAATCCTGTAAATGTTCCATCATATTCATATTTCAAGAAACCTTTGTTTACGTTCTTTGAAAGTACATAAGCACGGCCTTTTGAGTCTGCAACAACTTTCTGAGGAAGGAATTCTTTTCCTTTTTCATAAGTTGGATCATCTGGTTCTGTCAAAGCGTAAATAAAGTTTAAATCATTATCAAGTTTAAGAACACGACCGTTATTTGTATCTGCAATAAAGATTGTTCTGTCTTTATTAATAAAGATGTCACTTGGACCGTTAAGAGTTTCATCAACCTGACCATTGCTATTAAAATGATCAATAATTCTTACCAGTTCAAGAGTCTTCTTTTCTGTATATTTCAATTCCAGAATACGATTGTTTCCTGTATCACAAACAAATACAGAATCATCTAAACAGAACATATTGGCAGCAGTTTTAAATTTATCGCTTAAACCTAAGTTGTCAGCATAAACAACGCCTGCTACACGATATGCATCTGGAGATTTTTCGTATTCACCCCAATAGTCATAAATGTATGTATCATTCTTTGCAAAGGCTGCGGTGCAAAGTGTGAAAATACATGCTAAAGCTAATAATATTTTTTTCATACTTACCACCGTTAATCCTTGAGACCAGAAGTTGCCATTGTTTCAATAATCTGGCTCTGTGAGAAAATAAAGAAGATGATTGGAACAGACATTGTTACAACCATTACCGCATTTGCTTCACCAGTACGGGCAATACCACCTGCCTGAATCTGGTTCAAAGCATAAGCAAGCATTTTTTTACTTTCAGTATAAATGTACTGTGTCTGAGGGTTATTCCACAAACCGTTGATTGAGAAAATTGAAATTGTAAGCCATGCTGGTCTTACGTTTGGCATAACAAGATTCCAGAAAATACTGAATTCTCGTGCACCGTCAATTTTTGCAGCTTCAATCAAAGACATTGGGAAACCTTCCATGAACTGCTTCATAAGGAACAGACCCATAGAACCACCAATAGCAGGTAAAATCAAAGACCAGTATGTATCAACCATATGAAGTTTACACATAATGATGTAGTTTGGAACACCTGTTACAGCTGGAGTAAACATTAAAGCAACAACAGCAACTTTAAAGAACCCTTTTGAACCAGGGAAGTTATATTTTGCAATAACATAAGCTGCCATAGAAGCAATAATTACATGACCAACAGTACCTGTAATTGTGATAAATAATGTATTCCACAAGTAGCGGGTAAATGGAACCCACTGCTGACTCATTGTTACCATTAAGTCAGAAAAGTTATCTAATGTTGGATTTCTTGGTAAAACATCTGGAGGCATTTTTAAAGCTTCATCCAAAGGTTTTAAAGAGTTACCAATAATAAAGATTAATGGGAAAATCATCATTGCTGACATAATTGCCAGGAAGATGTAAATACCAATATCACCACCAATAGAGCGGTTTGGCTTTCTTCTGAACTTGTAGTGATGAATTACTGGTTCATTTAAGTTTCTATTTTTATTCTTCATTCTGCTACCTCCTATCCTAGTGTCCTACTCTATTAAGGAGTGACTGAATGAGTTTATTACAAAGAATCATTGTAAGGAACAAAACAACCGCAATGGCAGAAGCATAACCCATTTCGAAACGAGTATAACCGTAGTCCAAAAGGTGAGTTACGATTGTACGAGCACAATAGTCTGTAGAAGGATATCCTGCTAAACCACGAGGAATATCACAAACAGTAAATGCACTTGTAATAGACATAACTGCTCCGAACAGCAACATTGGTTTCATGTTAGGAAGTGTAATAAACCACAATTCCTGCCATCTGTTCTGAATACCGTCAATATATCCGGCTTCGTACTGAGCTTTATCAATACCTTTAAGACCAGCTACGAATGAAAGGAATCCTGCACCCATAGAAGTCCACAAACATACAGGAATAATAATCTTCATTACATACTGTGGGTTTGTTAAGAACAAAATTGGCTGTGTTGTAACACCCAAATGAATCAAAATGGCATTTGCCCAACCATGAGCATCATCGTTGAAAATCTGTTTAAAGATCATCCAAGATGTACCTGCAATAGATGGTGCATAGAAGAAGAATACAACAAGTGTTCTAATCCATTTTGGAAGTTCATTAATAAGCCATGCAATAATGAACGAAAGAATGTATCCAACAGGTCCAATAACAATAGCTACAATAAATGTATTTTTTACTGAAGTCTGGAATACATCATCCTGCAAAAACAAGTTAATATAGTTTCTTGCACCAATAAATTCTGGTTTTTCCAAAATATTGAAGTTTGTAAAACTATAATACATTGAACTAAGTACTGGCAAAACATTGAATGTAATGAACAAAATTGCATAAGGCAAAAGGAACAGGTAACAAACCTTCATTACTTTTGCTCTATGAACTGTATCATTCACCAGCATTTTTCTTTTATTAAAATATTTAGCTAACTTTTCGCTCATAATATTTACCTCTACTCTTCTACAGGAAGATTGAATTCCTGTCGCTTTCTAACGATTTCTTCATTGATAAGTCTTGTATAGTCTATGAGAGTTTCACGAGCGTCAGTCTTATCATTAATTACTTTACGAGCAGCATTTACAACGTGTCTTGGAGTATAGTAGCTTCCAGGAACTTCTGGTACACCAACTGTTTCATCCAAAGATTTTGTAAGAATATCAAGCTGAGCCGATTTCCATGCAAGCTGTTTCAAAGCTTCTACATTGGCAGTTGCGTAACGAGCTGAAGAACCAAGAACAGCTTCAAGTTCACGACCAAAGCGAACCTGAGTTTCTGTAGAAGTCCACCATTTTAAGAATGTCCATGAATCCTGGATTCGTGTTTCATTTTTAACAACGCCAGCCCATGTTCTTGCATCTACTCCTTCCATTGAATCTGGAAGTTTACCACCGTTGAATGCAAGATTTATTAATTCCTGTTTATTTGAAAGATTAAGGTCATCAAGATCTGTACCTTTCTTAATCATCATAGAACAAGTTGTTCCGGCAATATTTGAACGGTCAATTGTACCGTCTTCTCTTTCAGTTCCTAAAATATATGTGAAATCCCAAAGACCACGGATTTCTGGAGCAGCAACTGTAAGAGTATTGAATGTAGCATAGTTAGCAACACCAATTGGCATTTCACCAGTACGGAAACGGCTGGCAAAGTCATAAATAGTTGGGAAACCATAATCATTGTACAAGCCTGTATAAGTCTTAAATGAACTAATACCTTCTTCGCTGTCAATAATTGATTTTGTTCCATTCTTGTTATAAACAGTACCACCTTTCTGATAAATCATTGAGTACAATGTTGACATATCTGGTGTAATAATATTTGGATAAGGAACACCAACTGAAAGGTTATTTCCCTGCAATGTAGGAAGGATTTCAATTAATTCTTCCCATGTTCTAGGAACTTCTACACCTAACTGCTGGAGAATATCTTTTCTATAGAATAAAAGGTTGAATGTTTCAGTTTCTGGTAAAGCAAACAAACCATTATTGTATTGATATGGTAAATATGAACTTTCTTTGAACTGTGTCAAAACTTCATTTAAGTCAGGGAATCGTGCAAGGTTTACGTTGGCATTACGCAAAGCATAATCTACAGGATGACTCTGATATGTTGAAATAACGATATCTGGACCATTACCAGCAAGAACCGCATTCAACAAAGAATCAATAACAATTAATTTTACGTTTACATTAATTCCTGTCTGAGGGCTGAATGTATCATCAATCATATTCTTAAGAATCTGACTCTGATCACGACCTGTTGTAATCCAAACCTGAATTGTATGTTCGTCATTTGCATCGTAAACGTTACCAAGACTGGCAGAATCTACAAAGAATGATGTTACGAAAGATACAATTTCGTGTCTTGCTTTCTTAAAGAAATTGCTGTTTGCTTTTTTTATTTTTCTATTTGAACTCTGAATTGCAATGTAGTCAATATCAAGTTTACTTTCAGTCATCTGAAGAATAGAAGCACCTAAAGAAGTAACATTATCCTTAAAGTTTGCAAAAGCCTGAGTAATTTTTTCTGGGCGTTTATAGAATTTTTCCAGCTGAATTGCAAGAGTTTCTGCAGGTGAAATCTGAGTAGATTTCTGTCCTGTAATTTCTGCAAATCTGTCTACAAATGAATATAAAATCTTACTTTCTCTATTCATCTGTTCAACTTCAGCAGGATAAATCTTTTCGATTTCATAATCACGATACTGGTCAGGCATTGTACCTGTAAGAACCAGAATTGTACGGTAAACTTCATTCAAACGGAATACACAGTCTTTAATTTCACTGATTAAAGTTCCGATTTCACCAAGAGTTGCTTCCAGGCGGATTTTATGAGAACCTTTTGTAAGATAGAAATCTAAAGGAGTTCCTTCATCATCAGACAAAGTAACAAGATTCCAGTCTGAACTGTATGCAAAACCTACACTCTTTAATGAATCAACAGGGATTTCACCGTCAATATAAACTGAACGGCAAGAAACAGAACCACGCTGATATAACTGGCGGCCTTTTACAGAAATAGTGTACCATCCGTCTTCAGGAACTTCAAAATCCCATTCAACCCACTGGCCAGAATCTTTCCAAGAGTCACCACCGATATAGTTTAATACTGTATTTTTAACGCTGTATGGTTCAGTTGTTGCAGATGAACGGTCATAACGGGCAAACAAAGATGGGTCAGAACGACGAGTTGCATCTTCCCCCTGAATCTTAAAGAAATAGTCTCCTTTTTCATCTGAAGGTTTTCCTGGCTGTTTAGCAAGATACTGCTCATATGTGTCATAAACAGTAACAGGCACAAGAGAAATATTACTGATTGCCATTGGTTCGTTAGTTGATTCCAGAGAAATTGTATTTTCACCGGCTTCAAAATAGAAACGATATGGATCAACTTCATATCCTAAATCGCTTTTTAACAATACAGTCTGATATTCAAAAAATTCTTTCTGAGAAGGACGAATTGCGTTTCCGCGATTATCAAATTTTACTTCTGAACCGTCTTTCCATAAACGATGGAATGCAAGTGCATCAGAACCTTCAAATGGAATTTCACCATTTACATAAAGGATTCTTTCCATGCTTACATTACGAGATGGTATTGCAATATACTCAACGGCAATATTGTAAAAACCAGATTCAGGAACGGAAACTTTCCAACTTACAAAAGAACGATCTTCTGTAACCAAAACATCTTTACCCGAGTAATTAGTTTCTGCTCTAACACCTTCTGCACTATCAATATCATAATCCAGAACGTTTACAGAAACTGTTGCCTGAACATTCTTTGCATTGGAATGTTCTCTTAAATATGTGGCATAATTCTTTACAGTAGAAGAACTATTTACTGTAAGATCTTCACCGGCATACTTTTCTGCATACCCACGATCAGGTAAAAGGCTAGTAATTACGAAAGCTAAAATGATAACTGCAAGAACTATCAATGTGTTTCGTAAGGTCTTGTTTAACTTAAATTTTACCATAATGTATAATTGTAACACAGTTTTAAAATAAAAAAATAGGAATTTTGCACAAAATCCCTATTTTTTTACAATTTTTTAGTTAATATTTAAATTTTCGATCAGTTATTTTAAGTAATTTTAATTAATTAATTTAATTAAAATAATTATTAAAATCGCTGTCGGAATGAATTTTACTGTTGTCTGAAGAAGACTTTTTCTGTTCATTATAACCAGATTCTTCATCCTTCATATTTGCACTTTTCATATTATTAATTTCATAATCAGAAAATTCTGGTGAAGGCATAATCAAAGCTGCAAGAATATAGATTAAAATTCCTGTTCCAAAACCTAAAACAACAGCAACAATAAAAATTAATCTTACAATTGTAGGATCTACATTAAAATATTCTGCAAGACCACCGCAAACACCACAAATTACTTTTCTGTTTGATTTTTCTAATTTTTTCATTATTAATCCTCTCTTTATTATAACCTATTTTGTAAAAATTGAAACATCACCCATTCCTACATTTACAGAAAAGTGACTTTCTCTTTTTTCCATTGTGCAGTTTCCAATTCCACTCTTTTTAAAGTCGTTGAATCTAAAACTACCTAAACCAACCTGTGCATCATAAGAACAACCTTGTGTTGTCTGTGAAAGATTCAATTTTACAGCTCCCATGCCACAGTCAACATTTGTTTTTCCATGCATTTTTCCTTCAATTTCAAGGTTTCCCATTCCGCAGCGTAAATCTGTATTAAATCCGTCTAAATCTTTTAGAACAAGACTACCAGCCCCTACTTCAATTATACCTTTCTGATATTTTAAATTGATATTTTTTGAAATAAGTTTTCCAGCTCCCAAAGCAATGCGAAGTAATTCTACATCAGCATTTTCTGGAATAGAAATTAAAATACGAGGAACAACTCTTGTTTTTCTTTCATGTGCCCAAAAACGAAGGCTTTCCAGTTTTTTAGTGTTCTTTACAGCGAGAGTTCCATTTGAAGTAACTTCACATTTTATAGAATCAGCTGTTAAACCTCTTGTTTCAACTTCAAACTTATTTCCAGAAATAAAAGCAACTTCAGCAGCCCCGAAACCAAAATCAATATTTTTTACAGCTGAAGTTTCAAAAGAAAAATATAAAGCATCATTTTCAGCACTATATTCCCTATTATAAGAAGAGTTTGATTCTTCTTCTTTTTTAGCCTGCTTTACCAGTGCGTTAGAAAATTTTTCACGAATTTCTTTTGCAACTTCTTCTGGAGAACCTAATTCTTCCATTGTTTTTTCATCATCCCCTGCATCATCAAAATAATCTGAATAATACTGAAGAGCTTCATTCTGTTCGTCCAAAGATAAAGACTGTATATTGTTTTTTAATTCCTTAAAGTATTCTTCTCTAGTCATCTTTTTCATCTCCCTTTAAACCTAAAAGTATTCCATCAACACTTTTTTTATATAAAATCCATTCATTTCGGTATTTATCCAGAAGAATCATTCCATTAGAAGTAATTTTGTAATATCTTCTGTTTCTTCCCTGAAACTCCATGTCATAAGTTTCCAGGTATCCGTCTTTTTGTAATCTTCTAAGCACCGGATACAAGGTACTTTCTGAAACATCCATAATAGTTCGGACATCTTGTGTAATTTTGTACCCATAAGTTCCTTCCTGAGAAACTATAGATAGAACTACAGCATCCAGTAAAGCAGAACCGGTATTAAAAACCATTCCAACTCCTCCTTTCTTATAGATTTAATAATATTATTTATATCTGTATATTATATCTTATATAATATCTTGTCAATAATAATATTATTTTTTTTGTAATTTTTTGTTTTTTTTATCCATTTTCAAAAATCTATGATATAGTTGTACTACTATATTTTGAATTTGGGTGGAAGTATGAATATCGCATCTGTGATTTTATTAAGTTTACTTGCTGTAAGTTTTGCACTGTACATTACTGCATTAATTAAAGACTGGAAAATACTTTTAGGAATTACATCTTTCTTATTCATACCATTATGTTGTACACCGGTAATTTTATCTCTGAATAACTTTCTGCCAGATGCATATAACCTTAGAACATACATTATTGTTGCCATAAGTTTAATTTCTGTTAGCGAACTGTTTATTTATTTTAGATTCAGAAAAGAACTGGCAATTCCAGGAGAAATACTTTATACACTAAGTTTTCTCATGTGGATTAATATTTACAAGTCTACATTTTATGTATTTAGAACAACAAAACTCAGTCTTATAATAGAAGTTGTCGTACTTTTGATTATTTTATTGGGATTATTCATATACTTAGGAAAACTCCCACTTTATAAGTATCTTGTAAAAATCTTTCAGCTGGCAGGATTAGGATATTTAAATTACTGTGGCCTTGTAACAATCATTAATACAAACAAAAATTATGGCTACACCCTTTTTATTGGTGCATTCTTAATGATTGTTGAATTTGTGATTTATTCTGTAGAAACAACAAAGCCTGTAAAAGTTAATAAAAAAATCCAAAGATTAATCCGCACATCAATTATTACAGTGGCAGAATTTTTAATAACTATTACAGGCTTATTAATGATTAGTAATTAAAACTAGAACTAGAACAAGTCATTCCAAGAATAAAGAGCACCTTTTGCAAGTTTTCCAGTTTTAATAGCATTATTCAATTTATCAAGACACTTTACAGCGCCTTCTGCAAAACCTTCGCGGCTTCTTGCAGTATGTGTTAATTCAATTGTATCTGCAGTTCCATCAAAGAATACTTTATGTGTTCCAGGAATATTTCCACAGCGTGTTGAACTTACATGCAGCTGATTTGCTTTTGGTCTTTCGTGGAATGCATCTGTTACAATTTCAGTTTTTGAAGTATATCCATTCATTACTCTGCGGGCAATTTCCAATGCTGTTCCAGATGGACTGTCTGCTTTCTGATTATGATGAGCTTCCCAAGTTGCAACATCATATTCTTTATATTCACTCATGATTTTTGCAGCTTCTTCTACAATTTTATAGAACATATTTACGCCAATAGAAAAGTTACCAGCTGTCATAATTGTACCGCCTACACTTTTAGCATATTCAGCAATTTCAGCATGTTTATCATTCCAGCCTGTTGTACCAACAACCAATGGTAAACCTAAAGGCAAAAGGGCTTTTACATTAGCAATAACAGCAGAAGGATGTGTAAATTCAATTATACCTTCAGCACCACTTGATTTTACTGCACGAACAATAGCTTCAACATCACCTTCTGCAACTTTGCAAGAAGCATCTGGAGCGAATGTATCAATTGTAGCAACAACTTCGTGACCATCTTTTTTGGCACATAATTCCAGCATATGTCCCATTTTTCCATAACCAACTAAAGCGATTTTCATATAAAAGCCTCCTTTTGAAAATATTTATTAATTAAAAAAAGCAGAGTGTAAAATCTTAACAGTTTTATCAGCTTCATCATCATCAACAATTACACTGATATTTACTTTACTTGCACCCTGGCTAATCATCTGAACATTAATTCCTTCTTTTGCAAGAGCCTGGAATCCGCTGGCAATAATTGCACTGGAATGAGCTGCATCACAAATAATTGTAACAATTGCCTTATCTTTTTTTACAGTTACCTGACTAGCCTGTTCAAGATCAGAAATCAAACCAGACAAATCAGATTTTGTATTTACTGTAAGAGAAACAGAAACTTCTGAAGTTGCAATAACATCAATACTAATGCCCCATTTAAGGAAATTATTGAAAATGTGAGCTAAAAATCCTGCGGCACCAAGCATTCTTGAAGAAACAATATCAATAAGCTGAATGTGTTTTACAGTTGTAATTGCACAAACAGGTGGTACAGCCCCGGAATGTTTTTCTACAATAATTGAACCTGGACTTGTAATGTTATAAGAGTTCTTTACGCGAACAGGAGTTCCAGTTTTTCTAACAGGAAGCATTGAACGAGGATGAAGAACCTGTGCACCAAACATAGCAAGTTCCTGAGCTTCTTCATAAGTAACTTCTGGAACAGGTTTTGCTTCTTTTACTACACGAGGATCTGTTGTCAAAATACCATCAACATCTTTCCAAGTCTGAACTTCTTCTGCACGCATTGCAGCACCAATCATAGTAGCAGTTAAATCTGAACCACCACGACCAAGTGTTGTAATATTTCCTTTTTTATCTTTTGCAATAAAACCAGTTACAATAGGAATACTGTTAGAAGCACCATCTTTATAAGCAGAAAGATATGAAGGAATAGTTTCCCATACATCATCAAGAAGTTCTGCAGACATAAAGTTGCTGTCACTTACAAAACCAATATCCCAGGCATCATAAAACTGAGCTGGAATTCCCTGCGATTCAAGATATGCAGCCATCATGCGAACAGACATTCTTTCGCCAAAACTTACAAGATAGTCTCTTGAACGTTTACTGATTTCTTTCAGCATTGAAATACCTGTAAGTAACTGTTTTAATTCTCCAAGAAGTGATTCAATTGTTTCAATTTTAATGCCCAATTCTTTTGCTGTATCTTCATGTAATTTTGCAACACCAGCAACATCAACAATACCTTCTACTGCTTTGTCTGCAGCTTCAAGTAAATGGTCAGTTGTATCTCCCATAGCAGATAAAACAACAACAGGGCGTTTTTCCTGATAAGCCTTAATAATTGAAGCAACATGCTTAATTCTTTCTGCATTGGCAACCGAAGAACCACCAAATTTCATTACTATCATATAAAAAATCCTCTTGGAACAAATAATTATTTTTTCATTATAGTGATTTACTATGTCTTTGAGAATTGTTTTTTTGCATTTTTATTTCTATAATTTAGCATCATGAAAAAAGGAACTTTTCTTACAATCTTTAAAATCACCCTGCCGGTATTTTTTGGCTACATAGCATTAGGCATTGCATTCGGACTTATCTTTACAAATGCTGGTTTTCCATGGTGGTTTTCATCTTTGATGAGCATAATTGTATATGCCGGAGCAGCACAATTTATTGCTATAGGATTACTTGCTGCCGGTACCCCAATCACTGCTATTTTAATTACAGAACTTTTTGTAAATATAAGACACATTTTCTACGGACTTTCTTTAATTACAAAATTCAAGGATTGTGGAAAGTGGAAGCCTTATCTGATTTTTTCACTTACAGACGAAACTTATTCCCTGCTTACAACAGTAGATGTACCAGAAGATTGTAAACCTGGTACTTTTTACGGACTAATCAGCCTTTTAGATCAAAGTTACTGGGTTATTGGAACAACAATTGGAGCCATAGCTGGAAACTTTATTCCATTTGATTTAACCGGTATTGATTTTTCACTTACAGCTCTTTTTGCAATTTTAACAATAGAACAGATTCTTAAAACAAAGGATTTTATTCCTGTATTAATTGGACTTATAACAACAACCACATCCATTCTTTTGTGGAAGTTTGGTATTATTGCAGATTCCAGCAATATTCTTTTAATAGCAATCAGTCTTGGACTGGGAGCACTTCTTATTGCAAAATCTAAAGCCATGGGAGAAACAAAATGACACCTTTTACAGCATTAATAATTGTTACTTTTGCAAGTTCTCTTATAATCTTTTGCGAAAGAGGATTTCCTTTCTTTCTGTTTGCAAGAAAAAATCCACCAAAAATTCTTTCTTTTGTGGAAAAATACATTCCTCCAATGATTATGGCAGCACTTACTCTATACTGTCTTAAAGATATGAATTTTACACAAAACAACCAGATAAATTTTCAAGGTTTTATACCTTATATTGGTGGACTTGGGGTAACAATAGCACTGCACCTTTGGAAAAGAAACTCCTTGTTAAGCATCTTTTCCGGCACAGCAGTATTTATGATTCTGATTAGAGTTTTATAAATTCAACTTCCTGTAATGGAATGTTTACAGCCTTGCACTTTACACAAACCTTGTCGTTAAGGTTAATTTCACCAAAACCTTTTAAAGTAGTCTGCATGTCTAAAGAAGGAATAAGCATAAGAGCATCATTTCCCCGTTTATCAATACAGAAAGCTTCATATTCCAGATCTGGATTCTGCAGTAAATATACAAGTTTCCAGTGAGTATCACTTAAACGGGAAGCTTTTTTTGCCGCAAGAGAAGCAGCATCTCCAGCCGCAATTCTTTCAAGCATTTCATCTTTTCCTAAAACTTTTCTGCCATCAATAAAAGCACGCAACTGCTGGTGGGCAACCAGGTCTGAATAACGGCGCAAAGGGGAAGTTACCTGGCTGTAAAAACTTAAACCAAGACCTGCATGTGGAGCTGGAGTAATACCAACAGAACGCTTTCTCATGCATTTTACCCTTGCAAATTCTCCTGCCCAGCCTTCTGGAACATTTTCCGGGAATTCTGGTGCTTCCTGACTTACAAAAGGAAAAGGAAGCTGATTTTTAAATGCAAATTTTGCAGCCCCTTCTCCTGCTAAAAGCATCATTTCCTGAATCATAGCATTCGATTCATATTGAACATGAGGTTCTATAGAAACTTTTTTTGTTTCCTTATCAACTTTTATATGAACTTCCGGCATCTGAATATTTACAGCATTATTTTCAGTTCGTCTTTTAAGATTCTTTCTTGCCAGTTCAAATAAAGGTTTTAATTCCGGTGTGTCTTTTTTTTGTTCAGCTTCTTCATAAGAAATCATTTTTACCTGAACATTCACTTTCATAATCACACATTCTTCAATCTGGGAATCTTCCGACATAGTAAGACGGAATGCAAGAGCTTTTGAATCTTCTTTTAATCCCAATGCATAATCTTCCAGACTAGATTCACAAAGCATGCGGGATGCGCCTTCTGGAATATAAAGTGTTGTACCTCTGCCTCTTGCAGCCATATCAATAGACGAATCTGGTGCAACAGAAGATGCAGGATCTGCAATACATACCCAATAATAAGTTCCATCAAAACCAACAGCATCATCCGGGTCAGCTGCATTTGGAGCATCAATTGCATAGCAGACACAAGGACAGTCAATTCTTTCTTCTTCGGGCATTCTTCCAAGCTGCTCTCTTGCAGAATCAAAACTAAAACCAAATCTTGTAGGATACGGATTTTTTTCCATATCCCAGATTTCTGTATCAATTAACAACTGATGTGCTTTTTCTATAGATTGAGAGAATCCTGCTTCTGCAAGGGTTTTAGATTTTTCAGTTTTACAAAGAGCAAAAGCTTCCACTTCCCCCATAAATTTTGAATCCCCAGGAAGTTCCAGTTTTTTCTGTTTAAGACGATTTATAAAAGCATTTCGGATTTCTGCTTCATGTTCTTTTTCATAATTTTTCTGATTAATAGAATCTATTTCTTCTTGAGTTCTTAAAGAAAACAAAAGTTCGCCCTTTTTTAGAGCTTCCTGATTCATATTAAAATGAATGTCTGAAGAAAGTTTTGTATAAATAAAATAAGCTTCATCTGCAATATTTTCTCCACGAATTAAAGAAACCAGTTCTTCAAAACTCATAGAAGCTGAAGCAGTTTCTTCATCGGAAGCCAGCAATTCACAAGTTTCCATAATCTGAGACTCAATTGCCTCATCGGTAAAAGACAAGATTTTTTCCAGGGAAGAAGCAGGACCTTCGTGAAGAACAATAACATCTTTTTCACGAACTTTCTGTTCAGAGTAAACAGCTTTTTTTCCAGTTGGTGTTGCAGGCACAGAACAATACTTTATTAAAAATTTATCTCCATCCTGCTCAGTAACAACAGCGCCGAAATTTTTATACAATACAACCGAATTTTTCTTCATAACTCCTTTAGTGTAACAGAAATACGTTAAATAAAAAACACCCCTTATTTTTATAAGGAGTGTTTGTGATTAAAAATATTTAATGTCTATACATTACTTTGTATAAGTCCAGAAAATACCTGCAGCCCAGTCAGAAGAAACTGTATTTTTATACGAAGTTCTTGCCTGATAGTCGGCATACAAAGTAAAACTGTGATTCTGACTGATTGCCATAGTTATCTTTGGTCTAATAGCAAATACATTACCACCATTCCAATTATTTGTTGTAGAGTACAAATCTGTAACACCATGAGCAGCTCTTGTTGTCTGAGCAACATTTTGATGCCAGTATTTATTTTCAGCACCCCATGCAAATGAAACCCATGTTCCAAAAGAGAACTGTTTATTCAATGTATAGTCAATTTCTGAACCAATATAGAATGCATTTGTAAAATCATCATTTTCGTAGAATGTCATGCCAAATTCTGGAGCAATAGTAAGTGCTGAACCTTTTAATGTGTAAACACCACTTAATCCAAAGCCATTAACACCATTTTTAACATTTTCATTACCACCAAGATTATCCATAGCAAAATAACCATTAATTACCAGGTTTTTCATTGGGAACAACTGAACACCTGCATAAAGATATCCTTCATTTTTACAAATACCTTCATAAGCAAAACTTACATTAAACAAGCTTAATGGCTGAATTTTTGCACCAATATTAAAAGAAAAATCGTCGATATTTGTTCCAGAAGGAATAGTCATACCAATTTCGAATAAATCTTTAAATGTATAGCGAATACCTAAAGCACCAGGATTAGAGTAACCTCTGATTGTTGAACTATATGTATTTGGATAGTAAACAAAACCTGCAACATCAGTAGAACCTGGTCCATTAACAGATAAATATCCAGGACTAACATATTTTAATCCACCCTGTTTTACATGAGCGTTAGGTCCCCAGTAATAATCTGAACAAGAAGGAGCTGGACCAACTTTCCATTCAAGACGAGTTCCGGCACCTAAATCTAACCCTTTAACAGGATGCCACAAGAAATTTACATAATATTTATCAGTGATTGCATCATCAATAATTGTTGATTCAGCCTGTGAAATCTGATTAACAAAATAAAATGGAGTTTTGTTTGTGTAAACAAATCTTTTTGCGCCATTATCAGGAACAAAAAATCCCCAGTTAATCATACCTTCCATAGAAAACTGACCAATATCCACTCTTGCCTGAAGAGTATCAATTAAACCATACCAGTCTACGCCTCTATTATTGTCTGTAGAATCAGGACAACCAAAGCCTGACCATAAAGTATTTTTTACGCCATTACTTCCCATTACCTGTGCAGTTGCCGCAAACATTGAGAGAGCCATGACAGCACCTAAAATAATTTTTTTCATAAAAAAATATCCTCCGATTTAAATATAGTAAAAATAAAAAATATTGTAAATAAAAAAGGGACTGCCTTATTAAGACAATCCCTTTTATAAACTAGTAATTAATAATTAATTACCATTTCTTTTCAATCTGATCACAGATGTTCAATTCGCCTTCATCCATAGCAAAGAACTTAGCTTTTTCCATGTTTGGAACAACGTTTACTGAATCACCTAAGCGGAATTCAGCATTAGCTGTTGTCTTAGCGATGATTGACTGACCTTTGTTAGAAACAAGGTACAAGTGTGTTTCAGCACCAAGTGGTTCTTTGTTAGTGATTTTCATCTGCATATCATCTTTAGCAGCTGGTTTTTCAACGTATGTCAAATCTTCTGGACGGATACCGAATGAAACTTCTTTACCAACATAAGCTTTAAGTGATTTAGCCTGTTCGTCTGTTGGGTTGATTTCGAAAGAACCTTCGTCACAAACGATTTTTCCGTTCTTTTCAAGAACTTTTACAGTCAAGAAGTTCATTGGAGGAGTTCCGATGAATCCTGCAACGAATTTGTTGATTGGGTTGTTGTAGAGGTACAATGGAGCACCAATCTGCTGGATAATACCGTCTTTCATAACAACGATTTTTGTACCAAGTGTCATAGCTTCGATCTGGTCGTGTGTTACGTAGATCATTGTAGCCTGAAGTCTGTTGTGAAGAGCAGCCAATTCAGAACGCATTGTTACACGGAGTTTAGCATCCAAGTTAGAAAGTGGTTCATCGAACAAGAATACTTTTGGATTACGAACGATAGCACGTCCTACAGCAACACGCTGTCTCTGTCCACCAGAGAGAGCCTTTGGTTTACGATCCAAGTACTGTGTAAGGTCAAGCTGTTTAGCAGCATCGCGAACACGACGATCGATTTCTGCTTTATCCATTTTACGAATCTTAAGACCGAATGCCATGTTATCATATACAGTCATATGTGGATAAAGAGCGTAGTTCTGGAATACCATAGCGATATCACGATCCTTTGGAGGAACGTCATTCATTTCTACACCATCAATGAAGAGTTTACCTTCAGAGATGTCTTCCAAACCTGCGATCATACGAAGAGTTGTAGATTTACCACAACCAGATGGTCCTACGAATACACAGAATTCTTTGTCTTCGATTGTGATATTAGAATTTGTTACAGCACGAACACCGCCGTCGTAAATTTTTCCAATACCTTTAAGTTCTACTTTTGCCATTTTTAATAGGCCTCCTTAATAGGGTTATATTATTACTTTCATTTTATTCTGAAACTACTCAGAAGTCAAATGAATTTTTGAATAAAATATTATGATAATTTTTCCAACATAATAATGACTGTCAGATTTTTTACTTTAATAAACCTTCAACTTTAGCTGCAGCTTCCTGCAATTCAGTAATGTTAAGACTTTCTACATCACCAGCATCAATTGCACGGCTTGTAGTTTCTTCCATTGGAATTCTTGCAAGAACAGGAATATTAAAATCAGCAGCAATCTTATCAATATTGCTTTCACCAAAAATCTTGATTTCCTTGTTACAATCAGGGCATTTTACATAACTCATATTTTCTACAAGACCAAGAATTGGTACATTCATCATATTTGCCATGTTTACAGCTTTTTCAACAATAACTCTTACAAGCTGCTGTGGAGTTGAAACAACAATAATTCCATCAATAGGAAGACTCTGGAATACAGTAAGAGGGACATCTCCAGTTCCAGGTGGCATATCAACAAACATAAAATCAACATCTTTCCAGATAACATCAGTCCAGAACTGTTTAACAGCACCTGCAATAACAGGACCTCGCCAGATTACAGGATCATTTTCATTCTGTAAAAGAAAGTTCATAGACATAAGCTGAATGCCAGAATCTGTAACAACAGGTTTTAAAGCATCCTGATTTTCAACAGCTTCAGCTCTCTTATCACCTACCCCAAAACTTTCTGGAATAGAAGGACCAGTAATGTCGGCATCTAAAATAGCAGTTTTAAAACCATCTTTACAAACTTTGCTTGCCAAAAGAGATGTAACAAGAGATTTACCTACACCACCTTTTCCACTAACAATACCAATAACTTTTTTTACAGAACTTTCCTTATTAAGATATGCATGCAAATCTCTTTCTGCACAGTTCTGTCCACAACTGCCACATTCGTGATTACAATCTGCCACGTTACGCTCCTGAAAGTGCAAATATGCACAATGCACAATATAAATTTTTATACATCAAATATAAGAATAAAATAATGTAAAATCAAGGAATATTTATGGTAGATTTCTTGTAATTTTCTGTATTTTTTTTAAAAAATTTCTATCTAACAGTACATTTCCTATGTATATTTATTCAATTTTTCTGTATAATTTTGCAAGATTTTAAAAAAAAGGTGGTCAATATGACAGCACAATTTATTGCCAAGTTACTTGCTTTCGTACTCTATCTTGGTATTATGATTTATGTTGGATTAAAAAATGCCAGCAAAAATAACAGTTCAGCTGACTTCTTCTTAGGAGGTCGTAAAGTTGGTCCTTGGGTAACAGCTCTTTCAGCAGAAGCCTCTGACTCTTCAGCATGGCTTTTAATGGGACTCCCTGGACTTTGTTACTTAGGTGGTGTTCAGGAATCAATCTGGACAGCAGTTGGTCTTATTATTGGTACATACTTAAGCTGGCTTTTTGTTGCAAAACCATTGCGTAAATGTTCAATTGCATTTGGGGATTCAATTACAATTCCAGAATTCCTTTCAAACCGCTTTAAAGATAAATCTCATATGCTTTCAATTGTTTCTGTAATCTTTATTGTTTTGTTCTTTACAATTTATACAGCTTCTGGTTTTGTTGCTTGTGCTAAATTGTTCAATTCTGTATTCGGATTGAACTATCATGCAGGTCTTGCAATTGGTCTTGTAGTAATTCTTTGTTACACAGTAACAGGTGGTTACACAGCCGTATGTACAACAGACTTTATCCAGGGTTCATTAATTTTCGTTGCATTTGTAATTTCAACAGTTATTGTAATCTTCTCAATTGGTAGCGGAAGTGCCCCTGTAAGTGTTTCAGATGTATTCAACAATTTCAGCGCATTGGCAGGAACAGAATTACAGTCATTTAATGGAATGGGTATTGTTTCAGCTTTAGCTTGGGGACTTGGTTACTTTGGTATGCCACACATTATCGTACGCTTTATGGGTATTCGTTCTAACTCAGAAATTGGTAAAGCTCGCCGCATCGGTATTGTATGGATGGTAATTTCTTACATTGGTGCAATTCTCATTGGTACACTTGGTACAGTTTATTTGAAAAAATATGGAATTACATTGGATGCAGTAAATGCAGAAACAGTATTCTCAGCAACAATGCAGAATATGTACCCAGCATTTATCGCAGGTATTTTCCTTTGTGCAATTCTTGCAGCTTCAATGTCTACAGCAGACTCACAGCTTCTTGCAGCATCTTCTGCAGTAAGCCAGGATATTTTCAAAGGATTAATTAAAAAAGATGCAGAAGAAAAAGAAGTTTTGAATGTAAGCCGCTTTACAGTATTCTTAATTGCTTTGGTTGCCCTCTTCCTTTCATTAAATCCTAATTCTTCAATCTTTAATCTTGTATCATTTGCATGGTCAGGATTCGGTGGAACATTTGGTCCATTAGTTCTTCTTGCACTTTACTGGAAACGCACAACAGCACCTGGTGCAATTGCAGGTTTAGTAGTTGGTGGTATTGTAGATGTAATCTGGCATTATATTCCAGCTACAGTTGCTCCAATTTTCGGACTTTACGAAATTGTTCCAGCATTCCTCGCTTGTTTAGTAGTAACAGTAATCGTTTCACTCTGTACAAAACAGAATGAAGAAGTAGTTGCTAAATATGAAGAATACAAGAATATGGCAGACTAACATTAATTAGTATAGCTTATTAAAGGACTGATTTCTTAATTTAAATGGAATCAGTCCTTTTTTTTTACACTTTTTACAGATTTACAATTTCCAACATTGATTCTTCCAATAAAAACTGATAGGTTTATATTATAAAAACGTTATAAAAAAAGGAGATTTTTTATGAAAAAAATTATTGCCATTTTGGCAGTCTGCTTTGCTTTTACAACAAGCTTATTTGCAGAAAAAGCAATTACATTTGCTCTAAACTATGAAGACTACATAGTTGAAAACATCGGTTTCAATGGATTTGGTATATCAACAACACAGGAAAATTACAGCGATCCAAATAACATCCTTGGTTTTGGTTCTACAGTTTCTTTTAATATTATTACTTCTCAAAAAAATTTGGAATCTGGTTATTCAAGCAAACTGGCAAAAGGTGCATTTTGTTTTACAATGGATGGACTTGTTGGACCTGCTATACGCCCTGTAAACACAAACAACTTTACAGTTTCCCTTATACCAGGTTTTGCTATGAACATGTTGGCTTATTTCTATGATGATTTAGCATATGAATTTTTTGACATTGGATTAGGCGTAAATGTTCAGGGATCTTATAAAATCAACAGTTCATTTGTTTTAACAGGTGGAATTGATGTTTCATATTATTTCTATAGCTTTATACTTCCTGTATCAGGAAACTTCTATAGTGACAATCAAAATTCTTTCACAATTCGTCCATTTATCGGAATCACATTCTACAATTAATCATTAATAATAAGGGGAATTCTAATTAAGGATTCCCCTTATTTTTTTTCATATTTTGGACCAAATCCTCTTTCCTTGAGATTCAGTTTTTACACACAATTCATTAATAATATATTCCGTTCCACGAATCCAATGTTTTACATATCCCATAGAAAGAGCCATCATTTCGTCATTATCGAAAAATCCAAGAGTAAGAGAATTTACATTTCCAATTAATATAAAAACATCTCATACCATTAAAATAAAATGTAATTGAATCATTATCTTTTTTATATTTCTTAAAATCAGCAAAATATAAAGTAGTTGTAGCAACTGAGTTTTTCACTATTAAATTATTCTCATTTACAATTAATTCCCACTCTTCCATTTTTGCCGAAACATTCTTAATTCCTAAAAAAGTAGAAAAATAATAAAGTGGAATAGAAAACAGATTAATAACCAGAATAATTACAGGAACAACAGATGCAACTAATTTTATAAATCATGTTCTCACACCTACTTTTGGAAAATAATCGTATCAAAATCTTCTGAAAAATAATCAAAATCTGATTTTTCAACACCTTCTGAATCGACTTTTTCTAAATGAAAATCTATTTCAGGATTTTTTTCATACACAAAACTAAAAAATTCCTTCATTTCTAAATTATGTGGAAAATATTTTATGAAAGATTTCTGAATTTCTTCTTTATAACCAAATTCAGATATTCCCATATAGCTTATTATAAATTTATCGATACTGTGCCTATATGCATGAGCTTTATAGTGAACAATGCTTACTATTTTTTTGTATTCAAGATTATAAATATCTTCATTTTTTAAGGAAAAACATACATCATCGTATTCGAGTTTCCACAAAAGAGAGTATACAAAAAGAATTGAAACTAGAATCAGAGCGCATAAGAAAACCAGTACAATACTTGAATCAAGTTCTTTTACTTTCTTCAAGTCGAAAGATCCGTCCATAAAATCAATATGAGAAGTTTCTATAAAAAAGAATTCCTTATTTAAAATTGCAAACACAATTATTCCTACACATATTATTCCCCAAAAAATTGCATTTCCTTTTTTTTGAATGATTTTTTTCACTATATAACCTCTCTATTTCGCTAACTTCGTTCCATATCTATCTGTATAACATAAATCTTCAGAAGTTTGATCAAGTATTGTATAATATAAACATAAATAATATTTTGCACGTTCTTTATATAAACTAATCCAGTTACCATCAAACTCCCCAATATATATTTCCCTTCCAATAAAATTCATATTCACATTATTTCGAACTAGGGAATAATCACTTTTGATTGAATCCTCCCATTTCTTCTGATTTGCTCTAATAATAGATTCCGATTTAGGAATTATAGAAATTAATCTTTCCAGTTCTAAATACATTTGCTTTTTCCATAATTCCTGATATTTTCCATTGATTTCTTGCCATTCATAATTAGTTGTCCATTTTTGCATATCAACTTCATACTGTTTATCAATCTCATTATCTTTTGGAAAATAATCACTGTTAATTATTTGAGAAAAACAATTCCACACACATACAAATAAAAATATGCAAATTGTAAATACTTTTTTCATTTTATTTCCTTACCCCACTAAATTTCTGTTTATTTTTCCAAGTATATAACGTCCCCATCGATTAATATTTTTTCTGGAAGAGTTTCATTTATTTCAATTATGTTATTTAGTTTTATATCCTTAAATAAGATTTTATTTTCATTTACAACAATTTTATCAGATTGAATACCTGTATAAATACCTGTGACTTTATTATTCTGCACAAACACCATACGATGTGTCATTCTTCCTGATGATTTTAAATTCCAGACTAAAGTTGTTTTATAAATTTCAATATCATTTATTTTGCCAATATACAATATTAACAGTTTGTGATTTTCATCATCATATGGAAAATACATATTATTTTTTTCAAATAACAAATTATGAATCTTTTTGTTCCCATCAATTACTTTATTAAAATAATCCATATCATCTGAAGTATCTTGCAATTCTATAGAATCACCATATAATCTTGCAAAGTTTTTTCCTTCGCTACTGAATTTTTTACAGTCTAAAAATAAAATTGGATTTTCTTTTTCAAAGTCTACCCACCCATATGCACGATTTCCCCATCCATCAATAAAGGAAAATTCATATTTATTCTTTTTTAATTTTAATGTTACTTCATTATTTATTATCTGGCTAAATGGTAACAGGGTGTGTTTAATATTTGCTTTGATTTCTTTTTTGCCTGCAGAAATTTCTTTTAATTCTATTTCATAAAATGAAACATAATAATTTTTTTCTGTTTCAGAAAACCATTCCTCTGTTGCTGAATATTTTTTTAAATATTCCTGAGAAAATAAACTTGTAGAGCAAAACAATGCAATTAATAATATAAATATATTTTTCAATTTTTTCTCCCTTATATAATATCTGAATTATTCAAACTCAACTGGAATAAACTCGAAATCTACATTTGGCTTTATTCCTTGATTAATCATTGTATATAACATTTTCTTACTGATTATATACATCCCAATTCGAGAAGCTCGGGAATGCTCTTTCAATTCATTAAAATCCAGTAATTCATTTTTTATTTCTTTTTTTAATTTCATTATAGAACCTTTTGGATTATAAAAAAAATTATTACAATCACAGTCATTTGATGAAATTCTATGTTTCAGTATATTATACTCTTCTTTTTTTAACGCATCTTTTAATATTTTTGAAGGTTTTATCTGCATATTAGTCGTAATAATTTCATCTTTACAATTATATAAAGGTACAAACTCAATTCCAGTAATTTCCTTTTCAATTAATGCTTTTTTGAAGTTCGTATTTATAATCCATTCGAGCCAAAAAGGAGTTACTAAAGATTTAGTGAAGTGTTTTGTTGTTAAACCTTTTACTTTTAAAGGAGCTTTTTGAACAAGCCCTCTCTTACAAATCGGACAAAAATTTGAATAATCAAATGAGGGATTTCCATCTTGTTCTAGTTCCCACTTACACATTTTTATTAATGTATCTGGATTTTCCATCTGTCCTGAACAATAAAAGAATTCATATTTTTCAAGATCTTCTATTTCCAAAACTACATAATCCCAGTCAACTTGAAAATCACAAATTGCTTCCAGTCGAGTTTTAAATTCCAGTTCTTCCTCTACTGTTGCATTTCTAACAGAAAGTATATGTCCACTTAGATAAGTTTTACAATTTAATCCCTTTTTAAGGTTTTTCTTTTGTTCTTCAGTTAGTATATTTTCTATAACAAAGTTTAAATTTTTTTTCATACTTTTTAACTCTCGTTTACAAGTTGTGCATCCGCATAACATTAACTGTCTGATTTTAAAACAGTGTTATACGTTTATTCACCTATACTTTTTCTGTATTTGATTCTTTCACAAACTT
>JAKSTH010000090.1 GCA_024402655.1 Treponema sp.
GCGGTTTTGAAAAGTCGTTTTTTTGCGGTAGGCCATTTCTCTAGCTGCGCTGTTTATAAAATGAAATTTTTCTTGACAACAATTAAACATATGAATATACTTTCATATGTACAGATAAAAAGATAAATGACGTACATATGGAGGCATATATGTCTGATATTAATAACACAGAATTTCTTGCAGCTCATGCTGAACTTGTAAAAAAAGTTCTTGAAAATCAGCCAAACGAAGAAGTTTTATATGATCTTGCAGAACTGTTTAAGGTTTTTGGAGATACAACCAGAATCAGAATTTTGTATGCTCTTATGGAAAGTGAACTTTGTGTAAGTGATTTATCTTCTATTTTGAATATGAATCAGTCTGCAATCAGTCATCAGCTTAGAATATTAAAGGATGCTAAACTGGTGCGATATAGAAGGGAAGGAAAAATTATTGTTTATGCATTGGACGATGAACATATCAGAACTTTACTTAGTGTTGGTATGAATCACGTTGAAGAATAAATAAAGGAATTAAGGAGATTTTATATGACTAAAACTTACAATGTAGAAGTAGATTGCGCCGCTTGTGCAGCAAAAATGGAAGAAGCAACTAAAGCAACAGAAGGTGTTAAAAATGCAACTTTAAGCTTTATGACACTTAAACTTTCTGTTGAATTTGAAGACGGTGTTGATGAAAAGAAAGTAATGAAGCAGGTTCTTAAAAACTGTAAAAAAGTAGAAGACGACTGCGATATTGAATTCTAAAAAAAGTCGGATTCAATCAGACTGATGGATAGTTTTTGGAGGTAAAGAATGACTAAAAAACAGAAAAAAGTTTTGGTAAGAATTATTGTAGCAACTGTTTTGCTTGCAGCAGCATGGGTATTAGACGAACTTTTTGGAATTACTGAAAAATTCTGGTATTTAAGTCTTGCCATGTATTTACTTCCATATATTGTAATTGGTTATGATATTTTAAGAAAAGCTTTTAAAGGCATTTTGAATCATCAGGTGTTTGATGAAAACTTTTTGATGGCAGTTGCAACAGTTGGTGCTTTTGTCTTACAGGAATACAGGGAAGCCAGTGCAGTAATGCTTTTTTATCAGATTGGAGAATTGTTTCAGAGCATTGCTGTTGGAAAAAGCCGTAAAAATATTGCTGCTTTAATGGATATTCGTCCTGATTATGCAAACATCCTTCGGGACGGAAAACTTGTAAAGGTGAGTCCTGATGAAGTAGAAGTTGGAAGCGAAATTATTGTAAATCCTGGTGAAAAAGTTCCTCTTGATGGTGTAATTATTGAAGGAAACACAACTCTTAATACAAGTGCCCTTACTGGAGAATCAGTTCCTAGAGATGCCAAAACTGGAGAAGATATTATCAGTGGATGTATAAACCTTAGTGGCATGATAAAGATTCGTACTACAAAAGTTTTTGGAGAATCAACTGTTAGTAAGATTTTGAATCTGGTAGAAAATTCAGCCATGAAAAAATCAAAATCAGAAAATTTTATAACAAAATTTGCCCGCTATTATACTCCAGCAGTTTGTTATTCAGCTTTGGCCCTGGCACTTTTACCTCCTCTTGCTATTATGGGATACAACATGTTCCATATGTTTGCCATGGAAAATATTGGACAGATTTGGTCAACATGGATTATTCGTGGTTTAACTTTCCTTGTTATCAGCTGTCCTTGTGCTCTTGTAATTTCTATTCCGTTAAGTTTCTTTGGTGGAATTGGTTGTGCCAGCAAAAATGGTATTCTTGTAAAAGGTTCAAATTATCTGGAAGCGCTTTCTGAAACAAAGTATCTGGTTTTTGATAAAACAGGAACTCTCACAAAGGGAGTTTTTGAAGTTACAGCAAAATATGCAGAAAATGGATTTAGTGATGAAGATTTGCTTTATTATGGCGCTTATGCAGAAAGTTCATCAAATCATCCTATCAGTTTAAGTTTAAAAAAGGCCTTTGGAAAAGAAATTGATCTTACTAAAGTTCGAGATATAGAAGAAATTGCTGGTCACGGAGTTAGTGCAAAAGTTGATGGAAAACTTGTATTTGCAGGAAACAAGCGTTTAATGGACAAAGAAGGCATTGCTGTAACATTTGAACATAATGATGGAACTGTTGTTTATGTTAGTGTAGAAGGAAAATATGCCGGTTGTATTGTAATTTCTGATGTTATAAAGCCAACTTCTAAAGCTGCTGTTTCTGGTCTTAAGGCTAATGGTATTGCAAAAACAATTATGCTTACTGGGGATGCTGATGGAGTAGCCCAAAAGGTTGCTTCTGAAATTGGCATTGATATGGTAAGAAGTCAGCTGCTTCCTGCAGATAAAGTTACAGAAGTTGAAAAATTACTGGCAGAAAAAGCTGATGGCGAGAAACTTGGGTTTGTGGGAGATGGAATTAATGATGCTCCTGTTCTTACCCGTGCTGATATTGGTATTGCAATGGGTGCTCTTGGTTCAGATGCTGCGATTGAAGCTGCCGATGTAGTTTTAATGGATGATGATCCTGCAAAAATTGCCCTTGCTATGAAAATCAGCCGCCGCACTATTAAAATTGTTCACCAGAATATCTGGTTTGCACTTGGTGTAAAAGCATTGTGTCTTGTATTGGGAGCCCTTGGCATTGCAAATATGTGGATTGCTATTTTTGCCGATGTTGGTGTAATGGTACTGGCTGTTTTGAATGCAACAAGAGCTTTGAAAATTAAGAATTAATAATAAGCATACTCATTAAAGGAATTGTTATCACACATAAAATTGTAGTTAAAAGAACCACATTTGCAGCAAAATCCTGCTGGGTGTCGTGGAGTTCTGCAAGAGATTCTATAATTGCTCCAGAAGGTGTCATTGCAAGAACTACAATTGTTGTTTTAAGTACATTATCATCCATTGGAAGCAATTTTACTAAAAAGAAGGCGAAAACTGGAAATGCTACTAATTTTAAGAAACAGGTTGCATATACAAAGCCTCTTGTGAAAAGTGCCTTAAGTGAAGAGTTTGCAAGTCGCATTCCAAGAATTATCATACAAAAAGGTGTACTCATTTTTGCAAGCAGTTCAACAGGCTGTAAAATTGCGGTTGGAAAATGAACATTTGCTATAAAAAGTGGAATTGCAACTATTAAAGAAAGGGTAGTTGGATTTAAAATTGCACTTTTTAAAGAAATGTATTTTTTGTCGTTTGTAATAAGGTAAGTTCCAATTGTAAAAACAATCAGATTCATGGTCATAACATTAATAGAACTGTAGCACATAACTATAGGCTGTGTTGGGAAAATGCTTGAAATAATGTGCATGCCAAGAAATCCCACATTTCCAAGAACTGAACCTACAGAAAGAATTCTATATTTTGAATCTGAATATTTACGGCCTAAAATAAGAAAAATAAGGAGAAAAAATAAAAGTTGAACTGCAAGGGAAATTACAAAATAAATTCCAAGTTTAGTAAAGGCTTCCCAACTGAATTCCATTTGTAAAAAAGAGTTGAGTATCATGGCTGGGCCAAGAATGTAAACCAGTATGCCAGTTAAAGTTTTTACATGATCCAAAGAAGCTTTGCCGGCTTTTACAAGAATAAAACCAATGGCCATGTAAATAAGAAGTACTGAAACAGTTGAAAATAATAATAAAAACATGAAGGTATTATACAAAAATCTGTTTGTTTTGTAAGAGACTTGTAAGACCTAACCTATACTAATACAGTAAGTTGTAAAACTTATAATAAAAATATATAATTTAAGGACTTAATTTATACTAGGAGTCCTTCATGGCAGATTCTAAAACAGAATTTAAACAGATTATTGCAAATGCAGTTAACGCATTTATTAAACAGAAAGGCATTGAAGCAGAAGAAGTAAATGCTGACTCAATTGTCGTTCAGGCAGCCCCAAACCCAGAAATGGGAGATCTTGGCTCTCCAATGTTCGCTTTTGCAAAATCTTTCCGGATGGCTCCTCCTCAGATTGCTGCAGGTGTTGCTGAACTGGCAGGCGACTGTTCTTTAGGAAAAATCCTTGCAGTTGGTCCTTATGTAAACATTAAACTTGATAAAGCTGGTGCTGCATCTCCTATTCTTGCTGCAGTTGCTGCTCAGGGTGAAAATTACGGTTCTTTTAATAACGAAGGTAAAAAGCCTTTGGATGGCCGCCGTGTAATGATAGAATTTTCTTCACCTAATACAAATAAACCTTTGCATCTTGGTCATGTTAGAAACGATGCTCTTGGTGAATCTGTAAGCCGTATTTTGCGCAAAGCAGGTGCCGAAGTTTGTAAGGTTGACCTTATTAATAACCGTGGCGTTCATATTTGTAAATCTATGCTGGCTTATAAATGGTTCCACGAAGAAAAAGGCGACACTCCTGAAAGTCTTGGTATGAAAGGTGACCATTTTGTTGGTCAGTGTTATGTCGAATTTGACCAGTGGCTTAAAGGCAAAAAAGATGATCCTGCTTCAGTTCCACATCCAGAAGCTGCTGAACAGGCAGAAGAAATGCTTGTTAAGTGGGAAGCTGGAGATCCTGAAGTTCGTGCTTTATGGCAGAAAATGAATGACTGGACTTTCAACGGTGTAAAAGAAACTTATGAAAGAACAGGTATTTCTTTTGATAAATACTATTTTGAAAGCGACACATACCTTAAAGGTAAAGATGAAATTCTAAAAGGTCTTGAAAAAGGCGTGTTCTTTAAAGCAGAAGACGGTTCTGTTCGTATTGATGTAACTGATGTTGTTGGTAAAGGTAAAGATGAAGATAACCACGAAAAGGTATTGCTCCGTAAAGATGGAACTTCTGTTTACATTACTCAGGATATTGGTACTGCAATCAGCCGCCACGGAGACTGGGCATTTAATCAGCTGGTTTACGTTGTTGCTTCTGAACAGAACTATCACTTTAAGATTTTGTTCCATATTTTACAGAAACTTGGTTTTGATTGGGCTGAAAAACTTTATCACCTTAGCTACGGTCTTGTAAATCTTCCATCTGGTCGTATGAAGAGCCGCGAAGGTACAGTTGTTGATGCTGATGATTTAGTTGATTCTTTACACGCAGATGCTCTTGAAGCTATTAAAGAACGTGGCCGCGACAGTGAAGTAGGGGATGCAGATGATGTTGCAGAAAAAGTTGCCCTTGGTGCTTTGCATTATTACATGCTTCAGGCTACTCCAATTAAAGACATGCTTTTTAATCCTGCAGAAAGTTTAAGTTTTAATGGTAATACAGGTCCTTATTTGCAGTATATGGGAGCCCGCATTAATTCTATTCTTGGTAAAGCAAAAGAAGCTGGAATTAAAATGGAAACTTCTGATGAAGCAGTTGCACTTTTAAAAGCCGAAGAAGAATGGGAACTTATTAAACAGCTTGGTGATTTCCCATCAGTTGTAGAAAAAGCTGCAGAAAATCTTGATCCAAGTGTTGTTGCTGCTTTTGTTTACGATACTGCTAAATTGTTCAGTAAATTCTATCAGCAGTGTTCCATTATTAATGCCGGAGATCCAGTTCTTGCAGGTGCCCGTTTGTATCTTGCTGACTGTACTTTGCAGGTCATTAAAAATGCAATGCAGCTGGTTCTTGTACCATATCTTGAAAAGATGTAAGGTGGCTTTTCTTATAAAAATTCAGATTTTATGAAAAATAAAAAAAGTGGAAAATTAAAACATTTTACAAGAAATCTCATTTATACTCTGAAAAATCCGCTGACATATCTTTGGATTGTTCTGATTATTATTGTTGCTATTACAACGGTTGCCGTTTACAAGACTGAAACTCAAACAGAAAGTGGAATTACAACTGTATTTGATTCCATCTGGTTTACAATGGTAACTGTATTTGCCGGTTACTATGATTACTGCGTACAGTCTTTTGGTGGCCGCATGGCAGCATTCATTCAGCTTTTAATTGGTATGGCAATTTTAAGTGTAATTACCGGTAAAGTTGCATCTGTTTTTATGGAATTACAGATGAAAAAAGATAAAGGCTTAAAAAGGTTAAAGAATATGAAAGGACATTTTTTATTATGTGGATGGCGTCCTGGTTTTGAAAAGATTTTGGACAGTGTATTAAATTCAAATCCTGATATCACTCCAGATATGATTGTTCTGATTAATGAATCTCCTGAACAGATTGAACAGCTTCGTCAGGAAAGTCGTTTTAAGGAAATTAATTATGTTGCCGGTGACTTTTCAGATGATGCAGTTTTAAAAAGAGCTCATATAGAAGATGCAATTCGTGCCCTGGTAATTTCAGACCGTTCAAAAAAATATTCTGATTTGGAAATAGATTCAAGAACTGTTCTTTCGGTTTTAACAATGGAAGGAATAAATCCTGGTCTTTATACTGCCGCAGAACTTATTGATTCAAAATTCCAAAAACATTTGGAAATGGCACATTGTGATGAAATCATTCTTACTCAGGATTATGAACACAGTCTTTTAGCAACAGCTTCCAGTGGTATGGGTTACAGTAATGTAATTCGTGCTTTAATTGGAGATGATGCAGATACAGGTATTCTTATTGGTGATATTCCTTCTTCGTTTATTGGAAAAACTTATGCAGATTATAAACAAAGTCTTTCTAAAGAAAAAGGAATTATTATTGGTCTTTTGTTGAATACCGGTAACTTTCATGAACGTCGAAAAGATGCACTTAGAGAAGCTCAGAAAAATCCTGATGTTAAAAAAATTGTTGATAATTTAAAGAAGGTTAAGGAGTTAAAGAGTAATCAGGTACTTCTTACACCTGACGAAGATTTTGTGCTTTTGCCATTTACAAAGGCTATTTTTGTTAAAGGGTAGGTAAGTATGGATAATTTTGAAACTGTTTTACCAAAGCTTTTAAAAATTGAATTGTTTTCTGACTTTAAGGCTGATAATGAAAATGACAGCAGAATTATGAATGCTGTTTATGAAAATATGACATTAAAGAATTTCAAATCTGGTGAAATCATTATTAAAGAAGGTGATTACGGAGATTTATTCTTTATTTTGTATGATGGTTCTGTTCAGGTAATGAGAAATACTCCTGCAGGAGATAAAATTGCTCTGGCAAATCTTACCAGTGATATGAACATCTTTTTTGGAGAAACTGCATTAATCAGTAAAGATACCCGCTCCGCTACTGTAGTTGCAACAACAGATTGCAAAGTAATTGCTCTTTCTTCTAAAAAGTTCCTTGCAATTTGTGAAAAAGAACCTTTGCTTGGTTACAGAGTTCTGCTTCATCTTGCACGAAGAATGTCTCAGACTATCAGAAATACTAACAGCGATAAGGCTGCTTTGTATGAAGCCTTATTTAATGAAATTGAAAACGGAGCTTAATTTATGGAAAGTTTAAAGTATGTAATTCTTGGAATTGCACTTTTAATGTATGTACTTGTAATTGCATTTCAGGATAAGAAAGTCTGGTTTACCTCTGGCGCTGCATTGCTGGTTGTAATTCTTGGAGTAATTTTACCAGGAAAGGTTTTCCAGTTGCCTCTTTCTGTTATGTTTGAATCAGATTTTATAAATCATATTTATGCTTTAAAACATTCGGTTCTTGAAATTATTAACTGGAACGTTATTTTAATTTATCTTGGCAGCATGACAATTGCAGCCTTGTTCCTTTATTCTAATGTTCCGGCAAGAATTGCAGATTCAATCATCAATTCAAGTAAAAATACTGGATTTGCCATTGTACTTATTCTTGCAATGACAGGTATTATTTCTATTTTTGTTGAAAATGTTGCAACTGTTCTTGTAATGGCGCCAATTGCCCTTGCATTGTGTAAAAAACTGAAGATGAATCCAACATACTTTATGATTGGACTTGCTGTAATGTCAAACTTAGAGGGAACTGCTACTTTGGTAGGAGATCCTCCAAGCATGATTTTTGCCGCTTATGCCAATTATAATTTTAATGACTTCTTTGTTCATGCTGGAAAACTTTCTATTTTCTTTATTATTCAGGCAGGATTACTTGTAGGCTGTGTGTACTTCTACTGTTTTTTTGCAAAAGCTGGTAAAGAAAAAGTTATGGTAGAAAAGACAACAGTTATTTCATGGGTTCCATTTATTCTTTTGCTTACAATGATTTTTGGTCTTGCAGCAGTTTCATTTATTCCTATGGAATTGCCTTTCTTAAGCGGATTATTTGTATTGGCATTAGGAATTATTGGTGCTTTGTGGTTCCGCTTCAGTCAGAAAAAAACTGGAAAAGAAGTTTGGGAACTGATTAAAGGCCTGGACTGGGAAACAATATTCTTCCTTTTGGGAATTTTTATTGTTGTTGGCGCAATTCAGGAAATTGGTCTTCTGGAAGACTTTGCCCTCCTTCTTGCAAAAATTTGCGGCGGTTCTAAGTTACTGGCTTTCATCATCATTCTTGCTGTATCTGTAATTATCAGTGGATTTGTTGATAATGTTCCATATATTATTGCAATGCTCCCAGTTGCCGGCAGTATGGCAGTTACAATGGGAATCGATAAAGAATTGCTGATGTTTGCTTTGCTTGTTGGAAGCTGTCTTGGTGGAAACCTTACTCCATTCGGTGCTTCTGCCAACGTAGTAAGCATGGGAATTGTAAAAAAAGAAGGCTACCCAATGAAGTTCTCCGGCTGGCTCAAAGTTGCAGTCCCATTTACAATCCTAACCACAGGTGTCGCCGCTCTAGTTTTGTGGATGCTGTGGGCGTAGATTA
>JAKSTH010000091.1 GCA_024402655.1 Treponema sp.
GTATAATCTTTTGTCCATTCGTAGTTATCTACAAGTTCTGCCTGTGGAACAATTGACTGTACCTGAGCACGAATTCCATTGATATTTTTGTTTACTGTTTCTTCGCTGATAATTTCACGTTCAGCTGTAGGGCGAGGGTCACCAATACGACCTGTAGCACCACCACAAAGCAAAATTGGATGATGACCTGCATTTGCAAGACGTTTTGCCATACAAAGTGAAGAATAGTGTCCAATGTGTAAAGAATCAGCAGTTGGGTCAGTTCCCCAGTAGAAAGCAAAAGAAGGTCCGTCTAGAACTTTCTGTAATTCGCTTTCATCACCGGCAACATCTTTAATAAGACCACGCCATTTTAAATCTTCGTATAAAGTCAATTTATATACCTCCTGAAATTATATACAAAAAAAAAGACCTGCCATTGCTGGAAGGTCTGCATTTACTGATAGTTATTTAGTAATACAAAATCACACTATAGTGAAACTTCCGCAGAGTTAAAGAGAAAATCATAGCCACAATAATAGTAAGCCAGCGTAGAGGAATTGATTTTCTGTGCCCAACGGACAATGTGTTTCATAAATAAAGTATCCTTTTGTTTTTTGATTAAATTATTTCTGACGGAAAATAATGCGTCCTTTGTTTAAATCGTATGGAGAAAGTGCAACTTTTACACTGTCACCTGGAACAATTCTAATGTAGTGCTTTCTCATTTTTCCAGAAAGGTGAGCCATAATAATGTGACCATTCTGCAATTCAACACGGAATGTTGTGTTAGGAAGGGCTTCTTTTACAATACCTTCAACTTCAATAGCTTCTTCTTTTGCCATATTTATCCTTTAAAAATAACTAAAAATTATTGCAAAAAATGTTTGTCTTTTTAAGATTTTGCAATTATATTAGTATATACAAAACAAATGAACTTGACAACACAGACATATCAGTCGTTTTACGAATAATTAGGGAGATTTATTATGGAAAATGATTTTATTGAAAAAATGAAAGAAGACCTTCTTGAGCAGAAAAAGACTATACTTGCTTCTCTGGCTGATCAGAGTGATGATATGAAAAGTTTAATCAAGACAGTTGAATCTGGAGATGAAGCAGATGTTGCTTCTGATGCTATTGATAGAACTTTGCTTACTGCTATTGGAACTCAGGATGCAAGAAATTTACAGTTGATTGAAAGTGCTTTAGACAGAATTCGTCAGGGAAAATATGGTCGCTGTATTAAATGTGGAAATGATATTCCAACAGAAAGACTGGAAGCTATCCCATGGGCACTTATGTGTGTTCGTTGTACAGAAGAAGAAGAAAGAAGAAACCGCTAAGTGGTTTTAAATAAGAAATGCCGTCTGAATTGAATCAGGCGGCATTTTTATTTTTAAAGTGGAATATGTATTAGTTTATCTTTTACAGGATATGACAATTCTTTATAACCTGTTTTTTTGGCAATTGCACAAGCCCTGTCAAAAGCACAATCCAAAGTTTCTGTATTATGAGAGTCAGAATTTACACAGACAGGAACACCGGCATTGAATAACTGTTCCAGCATAAAGGCAGAAGGATATACATCATCCATACAGCCACGGGCAATGGCACCAGTGTTTATTTCTGCAACGACTCCGGCTTTTTGAATTTCTTTTACAGTAAGTTTGACCTGTTCTTTATACCAGCTTTCTTCTTCATCAAAGAATTTTAATACAGGATTTCTTTTACGAATTAAATCTGGATGCCCAAGGATAGAAAAATTACCTTTTTTAAGCATCTGTCTTTCTGCTTCAAAATAATCACATATAGCTTTTTTGTTATCAATATTTCCCGCTGGAGTAGAATAAAGAAGTTTTAAATTTTCTTTAATATTTTCTGCTGTATGGTCTACTGTATAAAAACCTTTTGATGTATTTACAAAATGAACAGAGCCAATGAGATAATCAGGATTAAATTGTGCATAGGAAGCAAAATCTGGAATTGCAGAACCAATTTTTGAATCTTCAAAGTAATCGGCTTCGAATCCTAAAAAAATAGAAATCTGATTTTTGTATTTTTCTTTAAGGGCATTAATTTGTTCTGCATAAACCGGAATATTGTTTGCAGCCATATGCCAGTCATCATCAGGAGTTTTGTAAAAATCTGAAGTTAATGGATGAATACAATGACCTGAAAATCCTAACATGGTAAAACCTTTAGAAATAGCGGAAAGAATCATTTCTTCTGCAGTGTTTTTACCGTCACAAAATGTTGTGTGAGTATGAAGATTTATTTTTTGAATCATATGCTAGCTTCTTAAAAGGCCAAGACATTTGCTTAAAAGAACATTTGGTTTTTGAGGTTTAAGAATGTAGCTCTTGGCACCGGCACTTAAAACTTTAACAACCAGATCTTTCTGCAAGCTTTGAGAGTAAACTACAGCAATTGGCGCATCATGCTGATATTGGAAAGACTGAAGAATTTCAATTCCACGATTATCGCTAAGTTGAACATCAAGAATAACCAGATCAAATTTTCCAGGTTCGTAATCATCCAGGAATGCAGCTCCTGTAGAATACTGGGTACAATTGGAACCTACAGTTTCGAATACTGTTTTTGTAAGCAGCAAAGACTGTGGATCGCTGTCTATAATGCCCACATTTAATACTGTACCAGATTTAGAACTGTCTATAGAGTCTGTGTTTGTGTCTGAATAGAAACTGTTATTAATGGAACTTTTTTCTTCATCAGAAACAGCACTGGAAGTAATAATGCGGTCGGTAATTAAATCTGAAACGCTGGAAGTAACAGAAGTGTCTATAAGAGTATTTAAGATGCGTGGAAGATTGTCTGATACTTCAATTCCGGCATAATCTCTGTGGCCTTCAATTAAATCGCAGATGAATTTATTTGTTGAAAGAATTTTTACGTTTTTAGTATGAATTTTTGGACAGGCAAGAACATTATCAATTAAGAATTCTATGTTACATCCGTCTACAAAAGTAATATCAAGTCCTGTAAACATAATAATTACTTTTGGTGATTCAATATGTTCAATTTCAATTAATTCTGTAAGTTTGTACTGGAGCAGGGAAAGTTTTTCCTGATTTAATCCCATGGCAAACTCTACAAAAATAATGTTTCCGTTGTGATGAATATCCAGCATACTAGGAGTAAGGTCCATAGATAATGGAATTTTTAAAACCTTGCTTACTGCATCAAAAAATACGTCGAACTGAATTGGTTTTGCAAAGTATTTAATAACACCATATTTTGCAAGAGATGCAATGTTGGAACGTTCTGTGGAAGGACCTGTAATAATTACAGGAATGCGTGAAGTATTAATATCTGTTGCCTTTTTTTCCAGAAGATCTAATTCTGCCTGATAGTCGTCTCCCATGTCCATAATTACAAGGTTTGGAAGAGTGGAAATCATTTTTGTATAACCATCTCTGTTTTGTTGAGAAAGAGTTACTTCAATCTGGTCTAAAGAAAGTTTTTGCTTTAAGAAATCACGGAAAAGCTGATGGCTGTCGATTATTAATACCTTTTTCATGTAAATCATTATACAATAGGTCTTTAAAAATAGGAAGTAGACAGAAAGCCAATGACTTTTTTCTTCTATTCTGATATATTGAAAGCTAAAGTTGGAGTGTTATATGAAAAAGCTTTTTAGTAGAGTTTTAGTTCTTTTATCATTATGTGTTTTTAGTTCTCTATTTTTCTCTTGTAATAAAAAAGAAGGTTATAGCGTAGTTCTTTGGAACATTCCAGAATACAATATTCAGGATTGTGAAGTAGTACCTGTTTATGTTCTTTCACATATCAGCCAGGTTTATATTATTGGTTCTCCAAGTGGTGAAAAACTTGAAGTACCTTTATGGCAGCTTACAAAACCTGTTTCTAAATCAAAAGCATTAAAACAGGCTGAACAGTACAAAGAATATGCTCACAAATATGCCAGCGTAAAGCTTGACGGACTTCCTTGCCGTGCAGAACCAAAGAACCTTTCTAAACAGATTTATCGTTTAAGAAAAGGTGAAACAATTAAGGTTCTTGCAAAAGGCGACGGTGATTTGGTAATGGCCGGAAAAGAAGCTTTGGAAGGTGACTGGTTAAAAGTTCTCACAAAAGATGGAACAGAAGGATGGTGTTTTTCTCACAATCTTATTTTGTTCGACATGGACGCTTCTGGTGCTGCTTCGGGTGAAACAGAAATCCTTGTAGAAGAACAGAATGGTGACGCCACATTTGAAGCAATTTTCGACAAGCCTTGGTATCCTGAAACATTCCTGGCTATGATTAATGAAAAAAACATTGATACAACAGTAGTAAAAACAGAATTGAATTTCACAATCGATTCTGCCAAAGGAACTGTATCTCTTAATATGCCTGAAAATAAAAAAGCACAGCTTAAGGCAGTTAAGAAAACCTGGGATTATTCTGGTTATGAAAAGGTTGGAAGAAATCAGTATGAACTTACAGATATTCCAATTACTATTACAACTCGTAAAGACAACTTTATTGTAGTGCGGTATACAGGTTCTTCTGGCAAACCACAGGATTTTTCTTTAATTACAACAGAAGAAGACCTGGCCGAAGTTATTAAAGAAGAGAAACAGAAACGTTCAGATGCTTATGCAAAAATTGTTTCTCGTGGTCCTAACTATGCAAGTTCTAGTTATGGTAACTTAATGGTAAAATCTAGCGGAAGCTTTAGCTGGACAGATTACAGTTTACTGGTTCCAAATGTTATTTCAGAAACAGCCAAAGAAGGCGGTACAATCAGCCTTAAGTACGGAATTGGTGAAAAACTTAAGTCACAGTACGATGGTGTTCTTACCTTTAAGTTTGATGGGGCAGGCGAAGTAAACTTCTTATTCAAGACAGAGTCAGACGGATTGCGTCTTGAAAATGCTACTAATGCTAAATTCGAAGAAGGAATGGTAATAGAAAGAAGTTCATCTTCACTTGTTATTTACTTTAAAGCAAATAAATAAGTATAGATAAATGGCATTTGTTCAATTTTCACAAGTCTCTTTAGCTTTTGGCGACAGAGATATTCTTAAAAATGTAACTATAAATCTCCAGACAGGATCCAAAGTGGCTCTTACAGGGGCCAATGGTTCTGGTAAATCTACGCTCATTAAAGTTCTTGCGGGGCTTACACCTCCAGACAGTGGAAACAGAGCAATTCAGAAAGATTGTCGCGTGGTTTATCTTCCACAGAGTGGGCTTACACATCATGGTTGTACATTAAAAGAAGAAGCAGACAAAGCTTTTGATTTTGGTTACGAGATTCAAAAACAGATTGATGAACTTGGTACTCAACTGGAATCTAACCCTTCTAATTCTGAAGCACTGGTTATTCAGCAGTCAGATTTAATTCAGAAATTGGAAGACAGTGGATGGCATAGAAGGGAAGCTGCAGCGGAGTCGGTTCTTATAGGTCTTGGTTTTAGCAGAGAAGATTTTACCAAAAATACAGAAGAATTTAGTGGTGGATGGCAGATGAGAATTGCTCTTGCAAAAGCTCTTATGCAGAATCCTGATATTCTTCTTTTAGACGAACCTACTAACTATCTTGATATTGAAGCTAGAAACTGGCTGGAAACTTTCCTGCAGAATTATAATGGTGGTTTTTTACTTGTAAGTCATGACCGCTATTTCCTCGATGTTACAATTAACGAAGTGTATGAACTGTTTAATGGCGATTTAAAAAGATATCCTGGAAACTTTTCTCATTATGAAAAAGTTCGTGAAGTGGAATTAAAAACTCTTATTGCCGAATATGAACAGCAGCAGCAGGAAATTAATAAACTGGAAGATTTTATTACTCGCTTTGGTTATAAAGCTACAAAGGCTGCTCAGGCTCAGGAATATCAGAAAAAACTTGATAAAATGGTTCGCATCGAAATTCCAGAAAGTTTGAAAAAAATACATTTCAGTTTTCCTCCAGCTCCTCATGCAGGACGCCTGGTTTTACGATTAAAAGATATTTGTAAAAGCTATGACGGACAGCGAAAGGTTTTGAATAATCTGGAGCTTACAGTGGAAAACGGTCAGCGACTTGTTGTTGCAGGACGTAACGGAGCCGGTAAATCTACTTTGCTCAGAATTATTGCAGAACAAGATAAAGATTTTACTGGTGAAATTGTTCCTGGAGCTGGAATTAAAATCGGCTATTTTAGTCAGGATAATGCAGAAACAATTAAAGGAAAGGAAACAATTCTTGAATATGTGGAAGCAAGAGCTCCTTTAGAACTTATTCCAAAACTTCGTGATATGCTGGGTGCATTTTTGTTCCGGGGCGACGATGTTTATAAATCTTTGGATATGCTTTCTGGTGGTGAAAAAAGTCGAGTTGCATTGCTGCTTCTTTTGCTGAGCCCTGTAAATCTTTTGATTCTGGATGAACCTACAAACCATTTGGATATTCATTCAAAAGATGTTCTTTTAGAAGCACTTAAAGGTTTTGGTGGAACAGTTATTTTTGTAAGCCATGATCGTGGGTTTATTGAACAGCTGGCAACTCAGGTTCTTCACCTGGAACCAGGAATCAGCCGGTATTATCCAGGTGACTATGTGTTCTATATGGAACAGATGGCAAAACTTGAAGGAGGGGAAAGCCTTCCCCTGTCTTCAGCCGTAAAAGCGTCTTCCGCCACCCCTTCCAGCGGGGACACCCCGCAACACCCCGACTCAGTTTCAGACACAAAGCTGTCTTGGGAAGAGCAGAAAAAGCTGGAAGCAGAACGGCGTAAGAAAGAAAAAGAGATTTCCCGGATCGAAAGTGAAATTCAGGCCCTGGAAGATAAGAAAAAAGAACTGGAAAATAAAATGGCAGATCCTTCTGTTTATTCCAATGGCGAAAAAGCAAAAGCTGTTCAGCGGGAAATAGAAGAAGTTGCTTTAAAAATTGAAGAGTTTACCGAAAAATGGATGGAAATCAGTTCGTAATGAATTTATAATTCTACAACATTTCCTGAGGAGAAAAATATGGAAAGAAAAATTTTAAATAACTATGGCAGCTTTGATGTTACATTTGCAAAATCAAAGGGTTCCACAATGTGGGATGTAAATGGAAAAAAATATATAGACTTTATTTCTGGTATTGGTGTTAACTGTCTTGGACATAATTACAAACCATTGGTAAAAGCTATTTCAAATCAGGCAAAAAAGCAGATTCACATTTCTAACTATTATTTTAGCGATGTTGGTCTTGAATTTGCAGATGCTTTACTGGAAGTAACAGGTTTTGAAAAAGGATATTTTGGAAACTCTGGTGCCGAAGCAAATGAAGCTGCAATAAAATTAGCAAGAAAATATGGATATCTTAATGGGGGAGAAAAAAGAAGAACTGTTATTACTTTGGAAAAATCCTTCCATGGTAGAACTTTGGCAACATTAACAGCTACAGGTCAGGATAGATTCCATCCTGTTTGTTTTGCTCCATATCCATTAAACTTTAAAACAATTAAGGCTAACGATTTTGAATGTCTTAAAGATGCATTTGATGATACAACAGCTGCTTTGCTTATTGAATGTATTCAGGGTGAAGGCGGAGTAAACTTAATTGATCCAAAATGGGCACAGGCTGCTGCAGATGCTGCAAGAAAAGCTGGTGCTATTGTTATGGTCGATGAAGTTCAGACTGGTATTGGTAGAACAGGTACATTCCTTGCCAGCGATGCTCTTGGTTTTAAACCTGAAGTTGTAACACTTGCAAAAGGTATTGCAGGTGGTGTTCCAATGGGTGCTTGTCTGTTTAGAGGAAAGGCTGCAGATGTATTTGTTGCAGGTGACCATCAGTCTACATTTGCTGGAAATCCTTTGGCATGTGCTGCAGGTCTTGTTGTAACAGAAACAGTTAGCGATCCTGCTTTCTTAGACAGAGTAAATCATGCTGGAGATTATATTAGAGGTGCTATTGCCAGCTGGAATCTTCCTATTGTGAAAGATGTTCGCGGTAAAGGCCTTATGATTGGTACACAGATTGATTCTTCAATTAAACCATTTGATATTGAAGTTAGATGTCTTGAAAAAGGACTTTGTACAACAACAGCCGGTTCTGATGTTGTAAGATTCCTTCCACCATTAAACATCAGTGATAAAGAAATTGAAGAAGGATTAAAAATCTACAAAGAAGTTTTAATGGAATTCTGTAAATAATTGCAGGTAGAAATAATGAGATTTTTTAAGTGTTTTATAACTATGATTTTTACAATTATCTGTTTTAGTGTATTTACTTCTTGTAGTAGTACAAAGGTAAGTAAAAATCAGAATGGTGTAATTCAAGGTGATACAATTGTTCTTCAGGGAAATCCTACTACAGGATATACCTGGGGATATACAGAAAGTGTAAAAGGTATTGTTTCAATAGAGGAAACACAAACTTACTTAGGTGGAAAAGATCTGGTAGGTGCACCTTCTTTATTTAAATACAAGGTAAAGCCTGTAAAAGACGGAAATCTGGTTCTTATTTTTATGTATAAAAGAAACTGGGAAAAAGATTCGCCATTAGAAGCTCGAATGTTTTATGTGGAAGTAAAAGGTTCTAAGGTAACAATTACAGAAGAATAGACCTCTCGACT
>JAKSTH010000092.1 GCA_024402655.1 Treponema sp.
TCTAATTTAACAATCCCAGTGGATTTACAGTTTTACCATTTTTGTAAACAGTAAAGTGTAAGTGTGGACCTGTACTTAAACCTGTACTACCAACTTTACCAATCTGTGTTGTTGTGTAAACAAAGTTTCCTTTTTTACAAGTAATTTTACTCATGTGAGCATAAAGAGTTTTATAACCTGAATGATGCTGAACAATTACAAAGTTACCATATGTTGCATCATAACCGGCAGAAGTAACCACACCGTCCATTGCAGGATAAATTGGTGTACCAGAAGAACAAGCCATATCAATACCAGTGTGGAAAGAACGTTTACCTGTATTAAATGGTGAATCACGCCATCCATAATATGATGAAAGATAATAGCGGGAATGGAGAGGTTTACGGAACAAGTCTCCATTAATTTCCTGTCTTGTTGCCCAATCTAACTGTGCATCTGGAACAAAGATTGAAGTACCAGCATCAAGTTCTGTATCTACAGCCATGCAGTTTACAATTGCACATTTTTCTGCATCAACTTTATATTTTTCTGCAATAGTAGCTGGAGTTTCGCCTTTTGATTTTGTTGAATAAAGAATACCAGGCATAGAAGGAATCTTTAAAAACTGTCCAACCTGAATAAGACGAGACTGCTTAATATTATTAATGCTTATGATTGTATCCTGAGTAACATCATACTTGTCGGCAATAAAACCAATCATGTCACCAGATTTTACACGATATGTCTGATATGTTAATGTAAGATCTTCTTCTGGAGCTTCTTCTAAAACCACATCCCCTTCTTCTGCAAGAAGAGCCTGAGCAGCTTTATATTCATCTGTATCAACTGAAGAATCTTCTGTAGAAACTACATTTTCTGTTTCATCAAGAAAGTCTTCTTTAAAATCTGGAATGGCTGAAAATTCAAAACCACCCACAGAACTGTGTTGCTTTGCTGTTCTAATAGAAAGGACTGTAACAGTAGTAGCGGTAATACCAACTACAAAACAAATTGCAGAAGTAATTGCAATTTTTGTCCATTTTGAGAGCGAACGTGAACCAGATGATTTTTCATGTAATCGACTTATATAATCTTTCATTTTTTCAATTAACATATTTTAACTCACTTTCTATTAAAACTGAAATTTATTTTTTATTCAATCCTATAAGATAAGTTTCAAAACTTTCTTGTCTACATGCTTCAGGTTTAAAGCCTTTTGCAGTAGTAAAAATCTCTCTCATCGATTTTAAAAGCTTCTGCTGGTCTCCATTCTGGAAGATTTTTACAGCAAAATTTGAACCAGGCTTTAACATAGCCTGCGCATACCAGATTGCCATTTCTACAAGTTGTTCTGAACTGGCTGTATCTACAATTCTGTTACCTGTAGTTTTTGGAGCAGCATCGCAAACAACTAAATCATAAGGGCCGTGGGATTTAATCTGTGCACGAATTTCAGGAGCATTTAAGTCACCCTGAATAAATACAAGATTATCTCCTTTTACAGTTTTTGCTAAAGGATTTAAATCGCAGGAAACTACTTTTCCATTTCCATTTAATTTACGAAGAAGAAAAGTTGTCCAGCTGCCTGGTGCAGAACCTAAATCGAGTACAACTGTGCTCTTTTTAATCATGCCGAATTTTTCATCAATTTCCTTTAATTTGTAAACTGATCTGGCAGGATATCCTTCTGAAAATGCTTTTTGTGACCAGAAGTCTGGTTTTTCATAACTATTTGCGGGCATACTTCATAATCGGATTATAAAAGAAAAAATTTAAGAAAAAAAGTGGGAAAGTTTTATATAACAAAGAATTATTTATTATGCCACAGCCAGGTAAGTTCGTGTTTGTTGTAATTCAAGTGGACTATTTTTGAATTTGGAATGTCTGCAAACTGCTGAATAAGAGGCCAGTTGATTTCGCCCTGCATTTTGATTGTACAAATCATATTCGAAGTAAGGCCGCTTTCAAGCCAGGTTTTTATCCATTCTAAAAGGCGTTCCGGATAGCAAATTACATCTGAAAATACCCAATCTACTTTACCAATGTCTTCTGGTTTTAAGGTAAAAGCATCGTGAGCCTGGAATGTTATTAAAGGATTTTTCATCAGTTCTGGAGCCAGTTCTGCTCTGTCTACTGCATGTACTTTTGAACCTAAACCTGCAAGAACCCAAGTCCAGCCACCAGGACACGCCCCTGCTTCAAAACATTTTTGTCCTTCTGAAGGAAGCGGTACACCAAAAAAGAGATTTGCCAAAGTAAGGCTTTCCTGAATTTTAAGATATGCTCTGCTTGGTGGGTTTTCATGATCTTCTACAAAACGGATTGTTCCACAAGGAAGAAAACTGTTTGTTTTTGCAGAAGCAATGATTGTGTGTTCATCTATTAAACTGTAAATTCCCATTGCACTTTGAGGTACGCTAAATGGAAACTTTCTGTCTTTTAAATTGATGTAAGGAAGCTTTTCCTGAATAAGATTTCCACGGCGGAAACAATTATAAAAATATGGAGCCCAGTTTCTCTGTATTTTTTTAAGTTCTGTGGCAGCTTCTCCAATAGAGTCAAACTTTAAAAGAAAAGGTTCTTCTAAAACACAGCGAGCCCAATAAGGATAAACTTGAGTCTTCCATTCCGCTTTAGAACCATAATAAAACATTTCTCCATAACGTTTTTCTGGTTTTTGAGAAAAGTCAAATCTGTTTTTAAGTTCTGAAAGTAAAAGCTCACTCATTTCGGGAAAAGGAAGAAAGCCGATTCCCGATAAAGGTGTTATTGAAACACTCATAAAAAGTATCCTGTATATTAAATAATGTCTGGAATATCGTTTGTATCTAACTGTTCAAGAAAGTCTATAAAACCTTTAAGACGATTTTCATCTGGGGAATACATATTCTGCATGCCAATATAAGTGTCTGTTGCTCCATGCTGAATCCAGATAGGTCTGCATAAAAGCTGCAAAGGTTCATCTTCTGGTGAACGGGACAAAGCAATCTTTAAATTATATTCTTCATCCAGATTAACCTGAAAAATACATGGGAAATGAATTTTACAGCCAGTAAGACTTATATCATCCAGGATACCATTTAATGCGCATAACTCAGGAGCAATAACTCTTCCTATTTCACAGTAACGAGTATCCTGTCTATTATCTTCATTCATATCTTTCTGATTATATGATATTTCCACACTAACCTCAACCAAGCCTTATTTAATAATCATTATTTTACGAGTTTCATCTATTCCGTTACCAACAATACGTACAAAGTACATACCGCGGGCAACTACAGTACCGGCAGTATTTCTACCATCCCAAGTAAAGAACTGTTCTCCGCTAGCTACATCACCACGATTAACATAAGTAACAACATTACCATCCAAAGTCATAACAATAATATTTACTTTACCACTAGAAGGCATATCAAGACGAATTACTGCTTTTTCGCCATTCAATGGATTAATAACATTGTTCAAAACTGAAACTCCACCACGCTGAGTAATAATGTCTTTCAGTTTAAATGACCACAAATCAAGTGATGAAACATCATTTTCATCTTCAAGGCGAAGTGCATAAAGTGGAGATTCTACATCTGTTGAACCATTATGACGAACTGTTGCTCCAGTATTAAAGAGGAAACTTATTGTATCTCCGTTCTGGTATGATGAGAAAGCTGGATCTGTAGCTACTGGAATTGTGTAGTTACGGATTTCTGTGTCATCAGGATCGTCGGTTGAACTAACAGAAAGTAAATTACTGTTAAGTTCTGGGGCAATATTTGTATAAATTTCTGGCAACCAGATTCTCCAGTCTCTGCCTGTTACACGGTTATATTCTACAGATTCAGAATTTGCAGAAGGAGCATCTGAAGTGCGCATTACAGGTCTAAGATTATTTTCATCTTTTACTTTAAGTAATACATCAAATTTAGGGTTCAATGTACCATAGTTACCCTGCTCTTTTCCCCATGAATGAACAGCCCAGCTTCCGTCTTCGTAAAGACCAAACTGAAGTTCATTGTCCTTATCATCTTTCATGTCGATGTTGTATGCATATTCTGGTTCTACAACATTTACTGCAAAGTCTGTAAAGGCATGCTGTTTTCCAGCTTCTGCATAGTTACCAACTTCGTCCTGAATAAATGTTACAGGAGAATTTTCAATACCAGAGAATGAGTCGTATTTATATGTATCTGTTGCTACAACCTGAAGATAAAGATTTCCGCTGATTGCATTCCAGTCTACTTCATTCTGAAGAGTGATGATGAAACCTGTTGTATTTGAAGTTTTATGAACCACTCTTGCAGGAACAGATGTATCAATAAGAACAGATGAAGCGGCACCTGAACTTTCTACAACTTTAAGTGCTGTTGGAATCATATCAAGAGCATTAAGTACATCATAGTCGCCGGCAGCACCAGAGCGATAACCGTATACTGTTGAAGTATTAATTGCTTTAGAGATTGCAACATACATTTCTTTTTTACCATAAGGAGCCGCTGTCATGTTCAAAACTGGAGCAGAACGGTCTACTGTGTGAATAACAAATTCTTCATACTGGAAAACGTTTCCGGCTAAGTCTGTAAGTTTGCTTCCTTCTGCTTTATAAGTTACATCAAAAGTAGTTTTTGGCTCATGGTTAGAAGCAAATGGCAATGGAACCTTAAAGTAACAGCCATCTTCTGCACCAGGATCTTTAGCACCATCCAAAGAAGATTTGAACAAAGTATTTGTAGCACCACAAGTAATAGAGTTTGCAGTGTCAAACTGAAGTTCTGTTGCAGTTCCCTGAACTTTATAAGAGAATTTATTTGTAAGGTCATAAAGACTGCTGTAACGAATACCACCACGAGTATCTGCAGCAACTTCTACAGCTGGTAAATCTGCACGAATATTATCTGTAGATTTGAACCAACCCATTTTTGTAAACCACTGGTCTGGGTCTGTTCCATCGTAAGATGGAGCATTGTCGAACATATGGAATTCAATTGTTTTAAGAGTACCAGAACCTGACTCATCGGCACCAACAGCTTCGTATGATGTTGAATCTTTTAATTCTGGTGTCCATTCATAGAAACCGTTGTTCAAACGTAATGGAACAAATTCTGGAGGAGTTACATCCCAAGAACCTGCATCCACTGTTATTTCTGGTAATTCATGATTTTCTGCAGATACCCAGATAATCTTATTTCCGGCTCTATCTGTAAGATAATCATTTTGAACACGAGTAACAATTCCTGTTGGCATTGCGGCATGATTAATATAAGAAGTCCAGTTGTAATAAGTAGCTGTACTTCCAATAGGACTGATTGTTCCATCTACATAACCTGCAATTGAAAGACGAACTCTATGAGTCTGATTCTTTTCTGTACCAGAGCCTTCATCATAATTTCTATAAAGAGCATTTACAGGATTTCCAGGAACTTTTGTATCTGCATCCATGTTACCAGCTGCAAAAGAAGCAAGGCCAGCAGCAAGGAATGGTGAAACTGAATCTGGATCTGAATCCATAATAATGTCACCAAGAACCGCATTTGAACCAAAGTTTACATCACCATTATTATAGTTCATTGTATTTGTTCCATTACCAATATTTACTGGTTCAGAATAAATGAATTCAATGAAGTTATGAGCATCGTAAACTTTCTGAGCATCTTGTGTAAGATCTGCTATGTCGGCTGTTTTACCAGGAGCGACATGTTTTTCCTGTCCAGTTTTTACAAAGTTCAATACTGGAGCACATTCATCTGCTGTTGCAGTGTATGTTTTACCAAAACTTGCATTTGCAGCAGTAAGATTTGGAGTTGCTGTATAGTAATTTCCTACACGGTTTTTATGTTCATCACGAAGTCCTAAATAAGAGACAGTAAGTGTTTTTGGCAAATTGATGTATGGTACAGAAGTTTTATGATTTCTATTTCTGTCTGTACTTTCGGCAACACCAGAACTAATACCTGTTGCATCGGTATTCCAGCTATCTTCAGCAGCAACTCTTAAATAGAAAGTACTTAAATTACCAGCATCTGTAGTTGATGTTGTACATTCAGGATCTGTGTAAGTACCCTGGAATGTAATCTGAGAACCAGCTGCATTATTGTTATTTGAGTACCAGGCACGAGTTGTAAATTCTGTATAGATTTCGTTGTTTGTATTTTCAATGTTTAATGGATTTCCATTTCCGTCATCAAAGCTGATTCTGATTACATCATCATAAACTGTAGCAGCAGCACTAATATTTGGACGAGTAAACCATACATTGCTGTTTCCAGAACCATCTGTTGCTTCTGCAGCTGCAAGGTAAGCTACCTCAGTTGTTTCGTCATCACCGTCATCAATTGGAGAAACCTGACAATTTGCAATAGAAGCATTATAGATTTCTGCAAAAGCTGAATGAGAATCTGTATTATCTTTAAGTTCCAAAGTCCAGTTTCCTGTTCCGTTTAAGTTTACACCATTGTCAAAGAAGTTCTGACCTGCGTGAATAACAGCACCGGCAATTGGGGACAGGGTTGAGCTATAACTTGTATTAATGGCAGTTCCATCTGGTAATGAAGAAGGAATAGCCGAATCTGCAAGACTGATTGCTACAGGACGATCTGCAAGATTATATACAAATATATTCTGATTACTTGACTGAGCTCCTACATCATCCAGAATATCAGTTCCATTATAAAGAAGAATATCTTTTGTAACATTAAGAGCACCAGTTCCTGTAACTTTTACATTACCATTATACAAAGCAAAGTTATCCATTACAGAAAGTGGACTGTCAATTTCTAAAATACCAGTTGAAGAACTCTGGCTGCTTACAAACATATTTCCGTTTACAATTACATTGTCTGTAACAGTAAGAGTCTGACCATTTGTAAGTACACCAACAAACAGATTCTTGTTAGCCTCTGGTGAACCAATTATTATTCCCTTTCCACCACCAAAGTTTCCAGAGCCTGTAAGATATGTTACAGAAGGAATTGAAAGAGCTATATCTGTAAGGCCAGTTTTTGGTGTAGCACCAGTGTTGAACTGAACATAAGCAGTTCGAGCATCAAGAGTGATTTCTTCATTCCAAGTTACAGCACCTGAATAAACCTGAGTTCCTGTTGTTGTTACATTTCCACTGAGAGAAGAAGTTCCTTTAACTGATGTTGATGCACCATAAATTACATCCTCTGCAGTAAGGTTTCCTTCTACATAAATTGAATCAAGAGGATGTTCTTCTGTACCAACGGCTCCTTCAAAATGAGTATTTGTTGCATTTAGAGTATTTCCAATTGTCAGAGCTTTTGCAGAAGCATTAACAATTTCTTTCTGGAAATCTACAGTTCCTGCTCCTGCAAGAAGTGTTGCATCATTTGCAAGAGTAATAACATCTTTATAAGTCTGGTCTGTATTTGAAATAACCTGACCATTAATTGTTGCTTCAGATTCTACGGTGAGAGTATTACAGATTTCTGAATCTTCCATAGAAGCAATATACAGATTTGTACCGCTGAGTGTTACATCTCCTGCATTATCAATTTCTACAGGTTTTGAATTATAGTTTCCGTTTACTGTAATAGTTCCGGCAGCAGTTGTTCCAGTTCCCAAAGTAAGAGTATTTTTAAATGTATTATCGCCCAAAAGGGACAGAGTATTTGCAGCTCCATTATAAATGGCAGTTGCACCATTAATAGTCAAATCATTGGAAATAGAAGCATTTGCACCATCTGAGAATTCAAGATTTGTATATAAAGTACCCCAAGGTATAGTTGAACAGTCTCCATAGTATTCAACAGTTGAAGTAGCGGCAGTTCCATTGCTTACTAAGTTTGGACTTGTAGTAACAGTAATTGTGTTTGTACCTGTCATCTTTACACGACCATTATTAGTAATCTTTGTAGCAGTTACATCTTTATCTGCAAAATCTACTGATTTATTTTCATTAATCACAAGAGTTTTAATCACAACTGAATCTGTAAGTTTAAGAACATTATCAGCATTATCGTAAATAACAATATCACTCTTTCCTTTTTCGTATGGTGGATAGAATGACATAGTTTCTGTTGCAGTTGGACTATACTTCCAGTTTGAAGGAGTCTTCCAGTTTGTATCTGTTCCACCAATCCAGTAGAAACCACGGATGAAAATATTATGAGTAGAAGCTTCTGTGCTTTCTTTTACATCTGCACCCCAGTCATGAACAAGAGATTTTTCAGAAGTACAATATTCAATATTTGTATAACTGAAATCAGCTTTTTTAGTTTCTGTCCAAGAAGCAAACTCAGGAATACCTGCAAGCTTCCACCAGGTCAACAAATAATCTTCTTCATCTTCAATTTTTGGAACAGCTGCATTTGTTGTAAGAGTTATAGGATTATCTGTATCTGCACCAGCTGATTTGAATATACCATTTACTGTTTGTGTCTTGTTTGCACCAAACTTCACTTCTGTTGCTGGAGCCACAATTGTGAGGTTGTTGTATGAATTGTTTCCTTTAATTTCAGCTGTTCCATCATTAATAGTAAGGTCGTGGAATTTGTTATCTCCTGAGAA
>JAKSTH010000093.1 GCA_024402655.1 Treponema sp.
AAATGTAAACAGATTTCAGGTATGACTGTGTTACAGGAGGAAAAAATGAAAAATCTATCTAAAAAAGAAAGAGGAAAAGCTCTTAAAGATAGTATCCCTTTTTATTTATTGATTTTACCTGCAGTAGTAGTTGTTTTCTTAATGAACTACCTTCCAATTTATGGTGTATTGATTGGATTCCAGGATTTTATGCCTGGAGATAAAATTTTATCTGACACCACTATTTGGGTAGGCTTCAAAAACTTCACACGCTTTTTCAAAGATGTTCAGTTCTGGTCATTAATGAAAAATACCTTCTTGATTTGTATTGAAGGTTTTATTATCGGTTTCCCATTGCCAATCATTGTAGCTTTAATGCTCAACTCTCTTAAGAACAAAAGGTTCGGAAAATGGCTGCAGACTATTTATACAGTTCCTCACTTTATTTCTCTTGTAGTTCTTGTAGGTATGTTGAACTTGTTCTTTGGCCGCTATGGTCTTATTAATAATATTGTGGCTAGTATTGGTCTTGAACGATATTCTTACTTCCTTGAAGAAAAAGCTTTCAGACCTTTATACATTCTTTCAAGTAACTGGCAGGACTTTGGTTGGAGTGCAATCATTTATCTTGCAGCACTTTCTAATGTTGACCCACAGCAGCATGAAGCAGCAGTTCTGGATGGCGCTTCAAGATTCCAGCGTGTAATTCATATTGATTTTCCTGCAATTCTTCCAATTGTATCTGTAATGCTGATTATGAGTATTGGTGGTTTGATGGGTGTTGGTTACGAAAAAGCTTTACTTATGCAGACAGACGGAAACCTGGGTGTATCTGAACTTATTGCAACTTATGTATATAAAAAAGGTCTTACTGGAGTTCCTGATCAGGCATATGCAACTGCTATTGGCTTGTTCAATTCTGTAATCAATGTTGTACTTTTGATTATTGCAAATACAACTTCTAAGAGATTCTCAGAAAACTCATTGTGGTAGGAGGAAAGAAATGGCAGAAAATACTTCAAATATCGACAGATTAGACAGAAGAGGAAATGTATTCTTCTACGCTATTAATACATTTGTACTTGTTTTGCTGGCACTTATTGTTGTGTATCCATTGTACTTCATCATTATTGCTTCTATTTCAGATCCAGATGCAGTTCTTGCTGGTAAAGTATATTTGTATCCTGTAAATATAACTCTTTCAGGTTTCAAAAAGATTATTGGAGTTTCCAGTGTTTGGAAAGGATATTTGAATACAATCATTTACACTTTACTTACAGTACTTATTTCACTGATTGTTACAATTCCAGCGGGATGGACTTTAAGTAGAAAAAATCTTCCATTTAAGAAGTTCCTTATGGTGTATTTCATTATTCCAATGTTCTTTGGTGGTGGATTAATTCCTTTCTACAATGTTATGAGTGGTCTTCATCTGGTAAACACAATCTGGGCAATAATTCTTCCTGCAGTTTTATCAGTGTGGAATCTGTTCATGACAAAGACCTTCTTTGAATCAAGTATTCCTGAAAGTCTGGTTGAAGCTGCAAAAATTGATGGAGCTGGTCATTTGCGAACTTTTGTAATGATTGTAGTTCCTTTGGCAAAACCAATTATTGCAGTTATGGCTCTGTACTATGCAATCGGTCAGTGGAACAGTTATTTCAATGCAATGATTTTCCTGCAGAACGAAAATTTGTATCCATTGCAGCTGGTTCTTAAGGAAATATTGATTGCTACAGAAAGTACAGTTGGTGGTAGCGGAGAAACAATTCTTGAACAGTACAGACTTGCTACACAGATTAAGTATGTATCAGTTATTGTTTCAAGCTTACCAGTATTAATGTTGTATCCATTCGTTCAGAAATACTTTGCACAGGGTGTAATGATTGGATCAATTAAAGAATAAAAAAAATATTTATCAGAATAGATATATCGATTAGGAGGATATATATGAGAGGAAAAACTACATCAGTTTTGTTATTGGCAGTTTCAGCTTTGGTACTTACATCTTGTGGTGGTAAGAAAGCAAATTCAAACAATAAAGGTTCAAGCGTTGAAAAACTTGTTTCAGAATATGGTTTCCAGTGGAAAGATGCCACAAAGCCTATCTTAAATAAAAAAGGTTCAGAAGCTATTTCATTCAATATTTATTCATCAAAAAATGCTTCAGCTCTGGATTATAACGATATGCTCATTATGCAGAATCTTTATGAATCTACAGGTGTAAATGTAAGCTGGGAAAATGTTTCTGAATCTGTTTATACACAGCAGAAAAACCTTATTTTTGGTGATGCAAATAATCGTCCAGATGCAATTTATCATGCTGGTATGGGTGCTGGTGAAATGATTAAATATGCAAAACGTAAGGTACTGGTTCCAATCAGTGATTATCTGGAATATATGCCAAACTTCAAAAAGATTCTGGAAGACAGACCTGATATTAAAAATCAGCTTATTAATGTGGAAGATGGAAAAATCTATTCACTTCCAAGAATTGAAGAAATGGGACTTTTGCAGAATCCAAACCTGTTGTTCTTGAACAAGGCATGGACAGTTCAGGCAATTAAAGCAGGTGCATTGAAAGGTGTGAAAGAATCTGATGTAAAGGATGGATTGAATCTTAATGCAGGTCAGATGGAAAGTCTTTTGACTTACTTCAAAAACAACGATATGAATGGCAATGGTAAAACAGATGATGAAAGACCATTGAACTTTGTATATAACAACTGGCAGGGCAATCAGTGTGACTTGTATGGTATGTTTGGTTTGAATGATAACCTGGAACACCGCGTAATTGTAGATGGAAAAGTAACATATACAATTATGGATGACCGCTTTAGAGATGCAACAAACTTTATTGCAGATTGGGTAAACAAAGGTCTTATTGATAAGGTTTCTTTTGAACAGTCACAGGATAACTTCCTTGCAAATGGTAAAGGACTTGAAACATACGGAGCATTCTACTGGTGGGAATCTGAAACAGTAGTTTCAAACCCAGACAATTACATCACAATGAATCCATTGATCGGACCAAATGGTGACCAGACAGTTTGTGTTTCAAATAATCCTGAAGTTGGAATTGGAGAAGTCATCATCTTCTCAACATGTCCAAATGTAGAAGTTCTTCTTGCTTATTTTGACAGATATTATGATCCAGAAGTTTCAGCACAGATTAACTATGGTCCAGTTGGAATTGTCTATGAAGAAACAAAAGATGATAAAGGAATGTTAGTACAGAAACCAATTCCTGCTGGTATGACTTCAGATGAATTGCGTCTGCAGAATGCTCCATTCGGAATCATCTATCTTTCAGATTATGCATGGAACAATGTTGTAAACATGGAACCAAGAGCAAAACTCAGACTTGAAAGATTGAAGAAATACGAAACTCCATTTGTAAGCGAAAAAGTACAGCCTTGTGGAAATCTTCAGTTTACCTTGGAAGAACTCAATGTTTTGAGTACATACGAAACAAACCTTAACGATTACATCAGAACAAATCTTATTAAATGGCTTTTGAAAGGTGGCGTTTCAGATGCAGACTGGTCAAAATTCCAGAAGGAAATGACAGAAAAAGTTTACTTAAATGATATTAAAAAGGTATATCAGGATGCATATGACAGATATGCAAAAATGTAAAAATCAGGAGATAAAAATGAAAAGAAACGTAGTTGCTGGTTTGGGATTAATCAGCCTTACAATGGGATTCGTAGCTTGTTCAAAATCAAATACAGTTCCAGAAATTACAGGTGCAAAAGATTCAGTTGTTAAAGCTGGTGTAGAATTCAATGCAATGGAAGGAATTGCTGCTACTGATAAAGAAGATGGAGATATTACTTCAAAGGTAATTATTGATTCAACCCCATCATTAAAATTCAATAACGGAAAAGTAGTTATTGAAAATGCAGGAAACTATGAACTTACATATTCAGTAACAGATAAAGACGGAAATACAGTAGAAGCTTATTCAACATTGACTGTAAGCAAAAAGACTGGTGATGCAGTTGTTTATCACACATTTGATTTTGCTAAAGAACAGAAAGTTGATGCAAAAGGCTGGACTGCAAAAGTTGCAAATGCAGATAACGCAAAAGGAAGCTTGAGCAAAGGTGCTTATGTTTTTGAAATCAAGAATCCTGGAAACGGTGATGGTGAAATTCAGCTTGTGAAGAGTGGTGTTGCACTTAAAGCTGCAGATTATAAAGTTAAAGTTTGGGCAAAATCAACGAAAGAAACTTACGCTCATGTAATTGCAAGAGATGAAAAGGCTTCAGGTTGGGCAACATTTGGTGGAGTATTCAATGCAAAAATCGGAACAGAAGTTTCTCCAATTGAATTGAACTTTACTGGTGCTAAAAACGGTAAAGCTGAATTGATGATTAATCTTGGAAAGATAACTCCTAATCCAGATAATCCATCAGATACAACCCCAGAAAACTTTACAGTCACAATCGACAAAATTGAAATCTATGAAATTTCTGGCGAAGAAACAAAAAAAACTTTGTTCAAGAATGATTTCTCTTCAGCTGCTGCAGATTCAGTAGTTGTTCAGGCTGGCGATAAAGCTGAAGGAAAAGCTGTAATTGATAACAACGCTGCAGTTGTTCAGATTTCTAAATATCCAACAGATGGTGGTGTCTGGAGTATCAAAGCAGATGTTGTTCTGGCAAAAACAAAGATTGAAAATGGTAAGAAATATTACTACAGCCTTAAAGCTAAATCTGATAATGCTCAGAGTGGCGAAGGTCTTGTAGAAAGTGCTTCTAAATATGATGCATGTCGTGTTAATTTCTCTGGTATTAATTTGAAGGCTGGAGAAGAAACTGTAATATCTGGAACTTTCACAGCAGACAAAGATGTTGATGATCCAGTATTCCGTTTCCAGATTGGTAATCCATCTGACGGTGTAACTTCAAACACAATTGTAATTGATGATGTAGAATTCGGACTTTTGGAAGGTGATAAAGAAGTTTCAAAAACTATCTATTCATTTGCACCATATGGCCGCAATACAGAAAACGGAACAAAATCAGGATATGCATGGGAAACTTTCAACGGTACAGATGAAGATAACGACAGAGGTGTTGGAACTATCTGGTCAGAAAATGGAAAGATGTACTACAGAATCGATCAGGGTGGCATAACAGACTGGCACAATAAGCTGATTTATGGTTATGGTCAGAATCCATTCACTTTGGAATCAGACAGTTATTACACAGTTGTAATTAAGGCTAAGGCTTCAAAGAATGTTTCTTGTGGTTTCTTCCTGAATCCATTAGGCGGATGGGATCCACGTATTGCAGAAAGAATCGACTTCACTACAGAAGAACAGACTTTCGAATTCACAACAAAAGATACATTTGTTACAGATATGAACTTTGAAATGTTGTTCCAGTTCGGTTCAGAACAGACTGCAAATCTTGGAGAAGTAACAATCGAAATCTCAGATATGCAGATTTATCAGATGAAAACAATGTAGTATTAATTTGCAAAGAAAATCAGTTGAGGAATAAGATATGGATATTAAGAAGGTAGTGTACAGCGTGCTTTTTCTTGGACTTATTTTTACTGGATGTAAAAAAGAGGATAATAAATTTTCAGACATAAAAACTCCTGGAGGAAAAGAATCTGCATGCGAGTACAAGACCTTCTTTCTGCCAGAAAAAGACGGTACAAATCAGCCTTTCGTAGGTGATACAATGCCGTTCTATGAAGATGGTAAATACTATATTTATTATCTGAAGGATGGTGGTGATTCATATAATCATTCAGTCTATCTTACGACTACAACTGATTTTTTATCATATACAGAAACTCAGGAACCAGTTCTGGAAGCTTCCCGAGATGGAAGTCAGGACTCCTGGATTGGTACCGGTTCTGTTGTAAAAGTTAACAATAAATATCTTTTCTTTTACACAGGACACGCTTCTTCTGCTGCCTTTGAATATAAGGAAAAAATTATGGTTGCAGAAGGAACAACACAATATTCTTTTGAAAAGAAAACTGGCTGGGAAATTGTTCCACCTTCTGAATTAAATCAGAAAAACGATTTCCGTGATCCACAGGCATACTTTGATTCAGAACGAAATAAAATCATCCTGACTGTAACTGCGTCAAAAAATAATGTAGCAAAAATCCTGAAGTATTCTATGAATCCGGATCTTACAGATATTACTTATGAAGGAATAATTTTCTCTGATCCAACATATAAGTTCTGGAATCTTGAATGCAGTGACACCTTCAAAATGGGAGATAAGTATTACATCACATACTCTGCTCAGGATGATACTCTGTGGTATGCAGTTTCAGATAAAGCTTATGGTCCATACAGCAATGCAAAACGAGTTGACGGGAAATTATTCTACGCAGCAAAACATGTAGAAGCAGACGGAAATTATTATATGGTTGGATGGGCAAGACGTTCAGATTCTCCTTCTTCTACACAGGATGTTGCTGCATGGGCAGGAAATCTTGCTGTTCAGAAGATTATCCAAAAAGACACAGGAGATTTAATGCTGGTTCCTGTAGATGCAATTTATAATCAGTACAAAACAAAAAGTAAGTTGATAGCAAAGAAAAACACAGCAATTGAAGCAGGGGCTTTGTACACTTATGAAGACCTTGCGGAATGTTATGAAAGCTTCCGTTTAGAGGGACAGTTCTCATATACAGGAAAAGGTTCTTTTGGTCTGGCTTTTGACTTCAACGGAAGACAGAACAAGTACAAACTTATTTCAATTTCTCCATCAGACAACAAACTGAAACTTTTGTTTAATGAGGGAAATACAATGATTACAGAAACAGATATAAACTTACAGCCTTCAACAAAATATGATTTTACATATATTCAGGAAGGTTCTGTGGGAATATTTTACATAAATGGAGAAGCTGCACTGACAGTGAGATTATATGGTGCCAGCGGAAACAAAATAAAATTATTTGCAGAAAATAATGCAGTTTCTTTTACTTCTTTAGCTCAGTTTACAAAATAGGGGAAGACATTATGATTAGAACACTGGAAGATGCAAGAAAATACGAAAAAGAACATACAGATGCACTAAAAAAAGGCAGACCAGATTTTCATTTTTCGCCATATATAGGATGGATGAATGATCCAAATGGTTTTTCCTATTATAAAGGTCAGTACCATCTTTTTTATCAATATTATCCTTATGGATTGTACTGGGATTCAATGCATTGGGGCCATGCAGTAAGTAAAGATCTGCTGCACTGGGAATATTTGCCTGCAGCTTTAGCACCTGAAAATGAATATGATTCTTTTGGAATTTTTTCGGGAAGTGCAATTGAAATGGAAGATGGCCGCCAGCTCATTATGTATACAGGTGTTACAAAGGAAAATGATGTTGATACACAGACTCAGTGTATGGCAGTTGGTGACGGACTTAACTATCAGAAATATGAAGCAAACCCTGTTCTGGATGGCAAAAATCTTCTGGAAGGAATGGACACTGCCAATTTCCGTGATCCAAAAATCTTTAAAGGTGAAGATGGTGATTTTTATTGTGTAACTGTTGCAAAAAAAGCTGATGGTAATGGTGCAATGCTTATGTATCACAGTGCTGATGGTTTTAAATGGGAATTTGAAACTGTTCTTCTGGAAAATAAAGGTGAAATGGGAAAAATGTGGGAATGTCCAGATTACCTTGAATTGGACGGTAAAAAGCTTGTAATTGTAAGTCCACAGGATATGGTGGCAGAAGGTTATAAATATCACAATGGAAACGGAACTGTTTGTTTTATTGGTAGTTATGATAAAACCAGCAAGAAGTTTATCCCTGAATCAGATGCATCAATAGATTATGGAATTGACTACTATGCACCTCAGACTCTTAAAGCTCCAGATGGTCGAACCATTATGATTGGCTGGATGCAGAACTGGGATACAAATCTTCTTACAGATCGTGGAGACAGAAACTGGTTTGGACAGATGAGTTTGCCTCGGGAAATCTGGTTGCAGAACAATAAACTGTATCAGAAGCCTGTTACAGAAATTGAACAGTTCCGTAAAAATAAAATCACTTATGTTGATGAAAATTTTTCAGGAGTTAAAACTTTACAGGGTATAGAGGGTCGATGTGTTGATATGGAAGTAACGCTTCATACTAAGGAAAATGATTCTTTCAGTAAATTCACAATCAATCTTGCTCAGGATGATAACCACAAAGTAGTTTTAAGTTATAATCCTAAAGACCATCTGTTATCCTTTGACCGCAGATATTCAGGTACAAGACGATTAGCCTGCAATCAGTGTGAATGTGAAGTTTCAGATAACTCAGAATTGAAACTCCGTATTATAATGGACAAATATAGTGTTGAAGTATTTGTAAATGATGGAGAACAGGCAATGACAAACACTTTTTATACAGATCTTTCTGCAAAAGGAATTTCCTTTGAAGCTGATGGAAAAGTTGTTGTTGGTATTAC
>JAKSTH010000094.1 GCA_024402655.1 Treponema sp.
TGAAGCAGAAAAACGGGGCTTCCAAAAAGGTTCTAAGGGCGGCAAGGAAACTATCGTTCCGCCCTTAGAACCTTTTTGAAAAGCCATTTTTTTGCTCCCGGCCATTTCTCTAGCTGCTCCCCTGGTTTATTAATTAAAGAAAATTGTTATACAGAGGGAGCCAGAGGACTTTGTAAATGCAAGGGAGCATATAGGAAAGATGGCGGGAGCAGAAACGGGGCTTCAAACTGCATTTGTGGGATGGCAAGCAGAATTGCGTAGCAATTATGCGCAGTCCGATACCTCTAACCCACAACCCGCAGTTTGCAAGACACGATTCTGCGGTAGCCAGCTTTCATATATGCGCTGTTGATATATGAATGTCCTCTGGCGTCCTGTGGGTAGGGGTGTTTTCTTTAATTTAATCCTACTTCTTTTTCAGATATACCATGAGAAGCATGATATCTGAATTCCGGATACCGCTGATTCTGTTTGCCTGACCTAATGTTACAGGACGGATTTTTTCCAATTTGTTGCGGGATTCTGCAGACAACGATGGAATTGAACCGTAATCAAAGTTTTCTGGAATATGTGTATTTTCCATTTTGTGGAGTTTTTCTACACGTTTATCCTGCTTGTCTATGTAATATTTATATTTTACTTCGATTTTTGCATCTTCCCAGTCTTTTTCCGGGTAACCTGGATTTTCAGCATTTGGCTTTTTAAGCAGCAATGCTTCAATTTCTTCTAAGCGAGCATAGCGTTCGTTTACTGCATCAAACTGGGCCTGTGTTTTTAAGCCGCAGCGGAATGCATATTTTGCAAGGCGACGGTCTGCTGTATCATGGCGCAGTTTTAGTCTATATTCGGCTCTGGCTGTAAACATTCGGTATGGTTCTTTTGTACCAAGTGTTACTAAATCATCAATAAGAACGCCGATGTATCCTTCATCGCGACCAATAATAACTGGTTCAAATTCTGGAATTACATCGAATTTTTCATAACCGGCATCTTTTTGTACCTTGGCAATAAACTGATTTAATCCTTTTGTTTCTTTTTCGCTGATTTGTGCAAACTGTTTTAATTCATCAACAGTCATTTCATTTTTAGGACAGAAGGCTCCTTTTTCCATAGAAGAAGGAACTCCACTTAAACTTTCATTTAATTCTGCCAAAGGTCCACACAAATTGATGTGAGCTTTTGCATAAAGTCCGGCATTCATTCCGGCTACAAGTCCTTGTCCTGCAGCTTCTTCGTATCCTGAAGTACCATTAATCTGACCAGCATCAAAAAGACCTGCAACTCGTTTTGTTTCCAATGTTGGGAAAAGCTGAGTTGGTTCAACATAATCATATTCAACTGCATAACCAGGACGGCTCTGAACGGCATTTTCAAAACCTGTCATTGTACGCATAAAAGCATCCTGAACACATTCTGGCAAAGATGATGAAAGTCCGTTTAAATAGATTTCTTCTGTTTCCAATCCTTCTGGTTCAACAAAAATCTGATGGCGGTCTCTTTCTGCAAAGCGCATTACTTTATCTTCAATAGAAGGGCAGTAGCGTGGACCAATACCGCTGATTTTTCCAGAATAAAGAGGAGAACGATTGATGTTATCCCGGATAATTTTATGAGTTTCTTCATTTGTATAAACAATGTGGCATGGAACCATTGGTCGTTCAACTTTTTCAGTTTCAAATGAGAATGGAATAACTTCATCATCACCTGGCTGTTCTTCGATTTTTGAAAAATCAATTGTTTTGCGTAAAATGCGAGGTGGTGTTCCAGTTTTTAAACGACCTGTTGTAAACCCAAGACGATGTAAACTTTCTGTTAAACCATAGGCAGCAGGTTCTCCAACACGACCACAAGGTGCATCATATTCACCAATAAAAATGCGGCCACCAAGGAATGTACCTGTTGTTAAAACTACAGATCGAACTGGAATAATGCGGCCTCTTTGAGTAACAACCCCTGTTACTTTCTGGCGCATTCCACTGCGGGCTGCTTCACTGGCATATTGTTGTTCTTCTATATTGCTTCCAAAATTGCCGCGGCGTTCACCTGGAATTGATCCAACTTCTGCACTTGAATCAGAATTTGGTGGAAGTGGAGTTGTTGAAGCTGTAGTTAAAATATCAATTACTGTATCCATTAAAGTATACAGGTTTGGAGTTTGTTCTACGGTTAAACGAGCCAGCTGAGAATAAGTGATTTTATCAGCCTGAGAGCGAGGGGCTTGAACTGCAGGACCACGGCTTTTATTTAGCATACGGAATTGAATCATAGATTTATCTATGAGTTTTGCCATCTGGCCACCAAGAGCATCAATTTCGCGAACAATATTTCCTTTTGCAATACCACCAATAGATGGATTACAACTCATTCGACCAATTGCATCTGGAGTCTGTGTAATTAAAACTGTTTTTAAGCCCATTCTGGCAGTTGCAAGAGCTGCTTCTATACCAGCATGGCCAGCACCAACAACAGCTACATCATAAAAATCATAATAACTCATTTTGTTTTCCGTATACTAAAATTTTATTTTCTCTATAAAAGAGTTTTTAATTCATCAACAATCTTTTTAAAAGTGTCACAGGCAGCCTGAACTGGTTCAGTACTTTCCATATCAACACCGGCAACTCTAAGACTTTCGATTGGGTAGCGGGAACCACCAGATTTAAGGAATTTGAAATAATCTTCTCTTTCTTTTTCGCCACCTTCTGTAACTCTTTTTGCAAGAGCAAGTGCTGCACTGATTCCTGTTGCATATTTATAAACATAGAATGCAGTATAGAAATGAGGAATTCTCAATCCTTCCATATCTGAATTGCTTTCGAATACCATTTCTGGTCCAAAATACAATTCAAGCAATTCTCTATAAATCTTTCTTAAAAGTTCAGCAGTAAGTGGAGTTCCATTTTCAACTGCTTCATGAGCTTTAAGTTCAAATTCAGCAAACATTGTCTGACGATGAAGGGTTGCAAGAATATCATCTGCACGCATACTTAAAAGATAAGCCTTCATTTCTTTAGATTCTGCATTTTTCAAAAGATATTCAAAAACAAGTTCTTCGTTGAAAGTTGAGGCAACTTCTGCTTCGAAAATTGTGTAATCATAGCTCATAAATGGATTGTTATGAACTGAATACCAGCTGTGCATACTGTGACCACCTTCGTGAGCCATAGTAAATACATCCCGAATTACATCATCTTTGTAATTTAAAAGAATGTATGGGTAACCAACATAACAGCCAGAACTGAATGCACCACTGCGTTTACCAACATTTTCGTATCTGTCTGCCCAGCCATTTAAAAGTCCATCGCAAAGACGGTCTGTATATTCTTTTCCTAAAGGAGCCAGAGCTTTTCTACAGATTTCTACAGATTCTTCGTAACTGGTTTTTGAATCAACTGATTTTACAAGAGGAACATAAACATCCCAATGGCGAAGTTCTTTTACGCCAAGGACCTTTTTACGCAAACTGTAATAATCATGAAGAGTATCAAGATTTTTATGAATACATTCAATCAAATTTGTGTAAACTGAAAGTGGAACTTTATTTCCATATAAAGCCTGATGTAAAGAAGAATCGTAACCACGGGCTCTAACAGAAAAAATATCCTGATTTACGCTGCCGGCATATAAAGCTGCAATACTGTTCTGATGCTCTTCAAATTTTGCATAGAACTTTTTATAAGCTTCTTCACGAACTTTTCTGTCCTGACTGTGCATAAATACAGACCAGGTTGTTTCTGTTAAAGGTTTTTCTTCGCCATCAACAGTAACTGTTCCAAATGTTTTATTTATATCAACATTAGTAAGAACGCTGAAAGCAGTAGAAGGAGTTTCTGCAGTCTGCATCTGAAGTGAAAGAATGCGTTCCTCTTTTTCGCTTAAAATATATTTTTTAAAGTGAAGATTCTTTTCTATAAAGATTTTGTAATCTGCATATTCTGGCTGAGAAATCCACTGTCTAAGTTTTGTTTCATCAATAGCCTGAATTTCTGGATCTATAAAACTAAGTTCAGACTGCATTTGAGTGTAAGCCATTAATGCACGGCCATTTTTATCTGCGGCAGCTGAATCATCTTCATTAGCTTCGTGAATTAAAGATGCATAATGATAAACAGTTTCCATTTTTAATTGAGCCTGTTCATAAGCTTTTAATGCTTCTAAAAGTGTTTTGTCAGATTCCCCAAGCTTTCCTTTAAAAGCAGCAACTTTTTGTGTAAGGGCAGGAAGTGATTTTAATGCTTCTTCCCATTCGTCATCAGATTTAAAAATTGATGAAAGATCCCATTTATCTTTTGCAGGAACTTCATCGCGTAATGGAATTTTATTTGTACTCATGGGATTTATTTTAATGATTTGGTGTGTTTTTTACAACTTAAGGATATTATTTGACCTTGTGTAAATTCGGTTTATAATTAAAGGATATTATTTGTTGTTTTTTTTGATTTATAAAAGTTTTTTTGAATTTACTAATTTTTAAGGAAAGAGTATTTATGCCATTGTTAAAAAAACTTAAACTTGCATTAATTTACGACGGGCTTACTAAGTCAGATTATCAGGCAGCCGAATCTTACATTATAAAAGAAAATAACAGACGTTTACGCATTTATAATATTATTGCCGTTGTTTTTGTAATGGCACTTTTTGTTTATTCGCTGATAGTTAGGGGTTTTACATTAATCACAACCATTTATTTGGGCAGTGTCATGGTAAATGCTATTATTCTTTGTTTGCTTTATTCTAAACTTCAGAATAACAAAATTTTTTCTACAATAACAAATTACTTTTTTACAACTTTCTTTCTATTGTTTTCAATTTATTCAGGAACTATAACAAGTAATGGAATGCCCGCAACCATGTTCCTTGCTACAATCTCAATTATTCCATACATTTTGTACACAAAAGCATTACCTGGCTTTATTCATCGTCTTATAATCCTTTGTATTTTTATTGTATTGTCGTATAAAACTAAAAGTGCAGAATATTTTAGAACAGATTTACTCAATTCTATAGTTGTATTTCTTCTTTCTTCATTTGCCGGCGGAAGAATCAGAAAACTGCAGGTAAACGGCTGGTTACTGGCAAGTAATCAGGATAAAGAATTGGAAAAAATGTCTGGCATGCTTGAAGTAATTAGAATTATTGATCTTTCAGACAATTCTTCTATTGATTATTCCAGCTTTGGAAGTGAAAAAAAGGTTGTTGGAACAAATAGCAATGCTTTAAAACAGATGGAAGCTTTTGTTGAAAATAATGTAGAAGAAAATAATTTAGTTCACATGCGCCAGTTCTGTGATCTAGCTACTTTGGAAGACAGAATGTTTTCTCAAAAAGTGCTTATCTGTGATTTTGCTTCCAATGATGTTGCCTGGCGCAGAGCTACTTTTGTAGTTATTGAAGATGATAACAAAGGCTTTCCAAAAAAAGTTGTTTTTACAATTCAGCTGATAGCAGATGCTTTCTATTTGAACATGCTTGATTTTGATCTAAAGCAGATTAAGTAGCTTGTAAGATTTACTCTGAGGAACTTTAATGGGAAAGAAAAAAATCAAAAAAACATATATAGAAATAATAAATCTTACTTTATTAACTCTGGCTTTTATTCTTATAAATGTGCTTGTGCATTCTTTGGTAAAATTTAATCTTGCAATGTACAAAGGTGTTTTTGCAGCTTTTCAGTACGGTGTTTGTCTTATAATGGTCATTTGCTACAAAAAAAAGGGAAGCATAATTGCCGTTGTATTAATGAATTTAGTACTTATAGAAGTTGTTGTTAATGTAATTAAGGGAGACAGACCTTCTATTCCAGGTTTATTTAATGTTCTTTTTTATCTTACCACTCTGATTATTATTGCCCATCATAACTTTAAGCGGGAACTTGATAATAAAACAGATATGATTACCGGCTGTTATAATGGCAAGGGATTACGCAATGAACTTAAAGACAGAATTGCAAAAGGAAAAGATTTTTCAATTATTTATTTAAGTTTGGGTAATTTTAAGGATATTAATGATGGTTTTGGACACGCTTATGGTGATGAGCTTCTTCGTAAGATTGTAAAACGAATTAACATGAGACTGGGCTCTGATTGTGTTGTTGCCAGATTAGGTGGATCTGAATTTGTTGTTCTTGAAAAAGAAAATGAAAATGTAAAAAACATTGCAAACCGGCTTTTAAATTCAATTAGTGAAAAGTCCATTCTTGTTGTTGATAATACTAGCGTAGACTGTTATGCCACCTGTTATGCAGGAATTTCCAGTTATCCAAAAGATGCTGCCGATTATGAATCTTTGTTAAAACACGCAGATATTGCTATGTCTACCGCAATGGCAGATAAATCTAAAGAGGCATATTTTTTCGATGAATCTATGCTGGAAAGTATGAACCGCCAGCGTCATGTAGAAAAAATGATTAAAGACAGTCTTGAAAAGAAGCTGTTTTATCTTGTGTATCAGCCACAGTACGAAGTTCAGAAAAAAAAGCTGCGAGGTTTTGAAACATTAATCAGAATGCGCACAGAGTCTGGGGAAATTATTAGCCCGGCAGAATTTATTCCAATTGCTGAAAAAAATGATTTGATTCTTCAGATTGATGATTACGTTTTGCTTGGTGCAATGGTTGAATTTAAAGACCTTGTTGAAAAAAATCCTGATTTGATTATTTCTATAAATGTTTCTGCCAAAAATTTTGCTTCTGAAAACTTTGTAGAAAAACTAAATCGTCTGATTAATGATGCAAAGTTCCCTTCAAAAAATCTGGAAATTGAAATTACAGAATATTGTATGGTTGATTCTTTTGATATGGCTTTGGAAACAATCAGCAAACTTAAAGAAATGGACATTCAGATTGCCCTTGATGATTTTGGAACAGGCTATACTTCATTAGATTATGTTTCCCGACTTCCAATTAATCTTCTTAAAATTGACAAAAGCCTTATTGATGACATTGAAAACGACAAAAAACGAAGAGATTTTGTTCATGCCGTTATCAACATGGGGCAGCTCATGGGTTGTGAAGTTATTTCAGAAGGCGTCGAAAATGAAAGCCAGGTTTCTTATTTAAAAGAATACGACTGCAACCTTATTCAAGGATTTATCTGGGGCAAACCATTAATATTTAATGACGCAAAGGCATTAGTGGATTAAAAGTCTTTCCCCTCCTTTTTTTTGCCCTTTTAATTTTTTGTGATATAATTGAATTTATGGATGAATATCAGATTTTAGATTATTTTAAAGATTCTTATCAGGAATATTGGAGAAGTCAGATTCTCCGTTTGGAATGGGATGGTGCCGAAGAATTGGTTGCCATGTTGGAAAGTGGAGATTTTGCTGCAAAAGTTGGTGAACAGGCTGGACTTTTTATAATGGCAGACGGTGAATCTTTGATTTCATTATGCATTGTAAATGATGTAAATAATGTTTTTGAAGGACCGGAGCGGGGAATGGCAGGAGATATGCCTGTTGTAATTGCCGCTTCTGCTTCTTATGAATACTCTGATGTAGTAGAAGTGTGGCAGACTGAACTTGAACGCATGTAATAATTGTTAGAAATGGTGTTTTCAAACACCATTTTTTTCTTTATAATACAAATATCTTTAATTCAATTTTAGGAGTTACCAATGGCATCTTATAAAGAGTCTGGTGTAGACGTAGAAGAAGGTTATCGCGCAGTAAATAAATATAAGGATCATGCAAAGCGCACAATGATTCCAGGAATGCTTACAGGTCTTGGAAGTTTTGCTGGTATGTTTGAAATTCCAAAGGGATATAAAAATCCTGTAATGGTTTCTGGTACAGACGGTGTTGGTACAAAACTGGATGTTGCTTTCCAGATGAAAAAATATGATACAGTTGGTATTGACTGTGTTGCTATGAGCGTAAACGACATTCTTTGTTGTGGTGTTCAGACATCTTTTTTTCTTGATTATGTTGCTTGTGGAAAACTTGAAGCAGATGTTGCTGCAGATTTAGTAAAAGGTGTTGCAGACGGTTGTGTTGACACAGGTTGTGCTCTCCTTGGTGGTGAAACAGCTGAAATGCCAGGTTTCTACGATGTTGGAAAATATGACCTTGCCGGCTTTGGTGTTGGCGTTGGTGAAAAGAAAGAAATGATTGATGGATCAGCAATTAAAGAAGATGATGTTTTAATTGGTCTTTCTTCTACTGGTGTTCATTCAAACGGTTTCAGCCTTGTTAGAAAACTTGTTCAGAATTTTGATGATCCATTTATTTTGGATGGAAAAGAAACTGGAAAAACAATTGGTGAAGTTCTTCTTACACCAACTCGTATTTATGTAAAACCTGTTATGGAAGTTCTTGCTAAGTATCGTAAAGCAATTCACGGTATGGTTCATGTAACAGG
>JAKSTH010000095.1 GCA_024402655.1 Treponema sp.
ATAAACTCTTTGGCTTTTTCTTATATGCATCTAATTTTAGTTATCTTCAAGTTTGAACAGATTAACTTCTTCCTGAATGCCAATCATGTTCTGTTTATTGGAAATAGCACCATCTGTTGCTGTAGAAGTAGCAGTTGTAATTTCCTGTGTATTAGAAGAAATATCTGTCATTTCAGAAGTAATTTCAGCAGAAAGATTTGCAAGAATCTGCATTTCATTTTCAATCTGATTTCCACCTTCGAAAAGAATATTAGACTCTTCTTTAATTGTTGCAGCAGTAGCTGTCATTTCACTCATAGCGGCAAGAATACTTACGCTGCCTTCACTTTGTTCTTCCATTGCATTTCGAATAGCAATTTCTCGGTCTTCAACCTGCTGAGTAAGTTCATAGATTTCTTCAAAGTTAGACTGAACCTGCTGTGTTGTTTCAGAAATACCACTTACAGCAGACTGGAATTCCTTAAGCTGTTCTGTAATAATAGTTCCCTGTTCGTTAGATTCTTCTGCAAGTTTACGAATTTCATCGGCAACAACTGCGAAACCACGTCCAGATTCACCAGCATGAGCAGCTTCAATTGCGGCATTCATAGCAAGAAGGTTAGTCTGTTCTGCAATCGACTGTACAATGGAACTTGCTTCCATAAGAATGTTAGAACGTTCCAAAAGCAAATCTGTAAGTGCTACTGAATCATTAATTTTATCACGACCTGTTTCTGATTTATTTCTAAGATTTGTTACGGCATCTGCATTAGATTCAAGAATTGTAGTTACAGATTTAATACTTGATACCATGCTTTCAATCTGGCTTGAAGATTCTGTAACGTCTGTTACCTGAGTTTCAGTTGCAGTATCGAGTACAGAAATCTTAGTAAGCATAGTATTCAAAGTTTCCTGAGAAGACTGTACAGCCTGTGCCTGTGTATTAATTTTTTCTTTAATAGTTTCAATACTTTCTACAATTTCATTAATATTATTTGCAGAACGAGTCATATCAGAAGCAAAATTTTCTGAGTTTACTACGGCTCCTACTACAGAATTATTAATTTTACCTAAAAGATTTCTTGTTGTTTCAAAGAAACGGTTAAAGTCATTGGCAAGAGCACCAAATTCATCACGAGAAAGAACTTCTAGTTTTTCCATTGTATAATCACGGTCAACAAGTTTCTGTGAAAATTTTGAAATGTCTTTTACACGATCAACGTTTCCTTTCATCTGTGAAATATTATCAATAATAATAGCGGCAACACCAAGAATACCAGCAGGAAGCATGTATTTAAATAAAAGGTCTGTGTTTGTGTAGAATAATCCTACTGGAGAGAACAGAGGACTAATCATAAGAAGAATTAATCCAATGCTGGAGAAAACTGTTACAATAATACTTCTTGAAATAATTGGGAATGTAATATTTTTTCTTTCAAAAGGTAAATCTTTTAATTGCTTCTGTAATGACTGGAAAAACAGAACATAGAATGTAAGAGAAAATAGGAAAGTAGAACCATAGAATGTAAAAATAAGAGGGACGAAATCTGCTGAAGAGCCTCTTAACTTAAATCCGTACCATACAATTACTGGTACAAGAAGAGAATTTAAAAGAGCAAGAGCTACAGTTCCAAGCTCAAAGAATGTAACATGTTTGTTCAATTTATCTGAAGATTCTTTTGTTCCATCATAGGAATGCAGTTTTTTATCATTGTAAACATAGAAAAGCGTAATCAAAATTACTGCTAATCCACAAAGACCTAAAACAAGTGGATGTAAAAATACATTAAATGTCTGTGCCAGGGTAAATAATTTAATATAGATACACCATGTCCAGCAGCTGAAAATAGGAATAAAGAAAACAAAAAAGTAGAAAATTGGAATGGCTTTTGTAAAAGGCTTTATAATTTTTGGGTCTTCAGAATTCATGCTTACCTCTATTTAGTACAAATAATTTTTAAAAAGTTAACAATATTATATAGTAAAATATCGGAAAAATAAAGGTGATTTTTAATATTCATTTTTAAGTATTAAAAAAAATTATGAGTAAAAATTCGAATCCTGTAAATTATAACTTTGAAAAACCTATTAAAGTACTAGGCAATAGATAATAAAATGACTATAATTATAAATGAAAAAAAAGAGTATATATTCAAATCTGAAGTAGCTTATTATTCAAGGAGGTTTTTTATGGATTTTTCCGCTAAAAATGCTTTTGTAGATTTACCTTATGATGGAAATGAACAGATGGCCGATTCATTCCCACTAAACATTGTGAGTGGTGGAAGTCATCTTTTTGGATATCTTTTAAAGCCTGATTCAAGATATAAAAAGCCTTATCCTGCTGTAATAATGTTCCACGGTTTTCCAGGATACACAACAAACAATGATCTGGAATATGCTTTAATGAGAATGGGTGCTGTGGTAATTCATGTTAATCACAGGGGAGCCTGGGGAAGTGGTGGAAGTTATCTTTTTTCTAATTTAACAGAAGATGCTGAAGCAGTTGCAAAATGGGCACATAATCAGGCTGTGGCAAAAAAATATGAAATTGATGTAAACAAGATTTTTCTTGCAGGTCACAGTATGGGTGGCATGACAGTTTTAAATGGAGCAAAAAAACTTGAATTTGTTCGTGGTGTGATTGCCATGGCTCCTTATGATTTACATGCTGCTTTTGAAAATAAACTTACAGAAGAACTTTTTGAAATGATTGAAGGAGAAGGTCAGTGTTTGAAAATGGAAAGTGCTGCTGCTGTTTACGAAAATGCAGAACAAAATCATCAGCGGCTTTCTGTAGAAAAAACATATGAACATCTTAAAAATTTTCCAGTACTTCTTGTTTCTGCAGAAAAAGATACTGTTGCACCTCCAGAACTTATGATTGATCCACTGTTTCATGAACTGGAAAAAAGCGGCGCTGATGTAGAAAAATATTCGATGAACACAAATCACTGTTTTGGTGGAATGAGAGTGGAACTGGCTCAAGTTTTGGGAAACTGGATAGAAAAAAAATTATAAGAAAATATCATAAATCGTGCCATTATTTGTCACTCTCTTGATTTATATTCATATTAAACATAAACCAAGAGAGGTGATTTTATGAAAAAACTTATTTGTGTTTTATTAGTTTCTTTAATCAGTTTTGCAGCTGCCTTTGCTTATAATATCGAAAAAATTTACGATTATTCTTTTTCACCTGATTACACAATTCGCACAACAAATGAAAACGATTATTATCATGATGCTAATGGTCAGATTAAGTATTATGATACTGTTCTAATTATTGATCACAAAAGCAGCACTGTATATGCTTGGTATTATCAGACTCAAAATGATGCTTTAAAGAAATATCGTGAATTAATTAACGATTATAATTCTTCTTATCAGATTAAAAACAAACTTATTCCTTCTTTGCAGGATAGAATATCATATTTGTCTACCAGCGATAATGGAAAATGGATGTACTGTACTTTGGATGAAACTCCAGCTTCTGATTATCTTGATATTCCAAATGATGATTTTTTCTATATTTTATCAGATAAAATTTTAGATGAAGAATTGTTTGGACGCATTATGTACTACGTAATGAGCAGTTTTGAAGAACCAATCAATTATTTCGAATATATTTATTCTGGAGCTTCTCCAAGAGAAATTACTGAAGAAGGAATTATTATTCTTCTGGATAATTTTATTCGTACTGAAGAGAATTCAAATGATATTGATCATATCATTGAAGAATTAAGAGCACTTATATAAAAAGGATTTAAGGAGTTGTATATGAAAATTTATCTTAGTGGAAAAATTACTGGAGACAAAGATTATAAAGCAAAGTTTAATAAACTGGCTGAACTTCTTACAGAACTTGGATATGCAGTTTTTAATCCTGCAATTTTACCAGATGGCTTTGATTACGAAGATTACATGAAAATTGATCTTGCAGCTCTTTCTACTTGCGATGCAGTTTTCTTAATGGATGATTGGGTTGCCAGTCCTGGTGCTATTCGTGAAAAAAATGAAGCAGACAGGTTAGGCTTGAAGATCTTGCGAAATGCAGATATCTTTTTTATGAGTCAGGCTATGGCTTGTTAAAGATTTTATAATCTAGTTATGGATTAATTTGAAATTATAGGAGCAATTATGTACGGTGCAATTTTAGGAGATATTATTGGTTCTCCATTTGAATTTGACAGAGGGAATAAAACTAAACAGTTTCCTCTATTTAGTAAAGCTTCTTCTTTTACAGATGATACTGTAATGACTGTTGCTATTTGTGATGCAATCTTAAAAGCGGGACTTGATTCTGATGAAAAAACAATGAAAACTCTGATGATTTCAAGCATGCAGTTGTGGGGGCATAATTATCCTCATGCTGGATACGGACGAAGATTTTATACATGGCTTGCAACAGAAGATACACAACCTTATGGAAGCTGGGGAAATGGTTCTGCCATGCGTGTAAGTTCTGTGGGCTGGCTTTTTGATTCCATGGAACGTACAAGACAAGTTGCAAGATGGTCTGCAGAAATTACACATAATCACCCGGAAGGTATAAAAGGGGCTGAAGCAGAAGCAAGTGTTATCTGGCTTGCAAGAAATGGTTATTCTAAAGACGAAATTAAAGCTTATGTCATAAAAGAATTTGGATACGATTTAAGCAGAACATGTGATCAGATTCGTCCTGGCTACAAACATGTAGAAAGTTGTCAGGAAACTGTTCCAGAAGCCATTACCGCTTTTTTAGAAGGGGAAAGTTTTGAAGATGTTATTCGTACTGCTGTAAGTCTTGGTGGAGATTGTGACACTTTAACAGACATTGCTGCCAGTATGGCAGAAGCATATTACGAAGTTCCTGAAGAATTAATTTCTGAATGTCTTAAATACATAACTCCAGAAATGCATTCTGTTATAAATAGTTTTAATAAAGTCAGGATAAATAAAAAAAACAGATAATAAAAAAACTCTAAATACCATCTTTGCATCATTGGTATTTAGAGTTTTTTGTTTATAAAGGATTGCTCTTTTTTATTTAGATTGCTGCAAATCCTTCTTCAAGGTCTGCAATAATATCTTCGTAATGTTCTGTTCCTATTGAAAGGCGGATTGTACTCTGGCTGATTCCCTGGTCTTTCAATTCTTCATCATTAAGCTGGCTGTGTGTTGTAGATGCTGGATGAATTACCAGTGATTTTACATCTGCAACGTTGGCAAGCAGACTGAATATTTTAAGACTGTCAATAAATTTCCATGCAGCTTCTTTTCCACCTTTAATTTCGAATGTAAAGATTGAAGCACCACCATTAGGGAAATATTTTTCGTATAATGCATGGTCTGGATGATCTGCAAGAGAAGGGTGATTTACTTTTTCTACTTTTGGATGATTCTTTAAGAACTCTACAACCTTCTTTGTATTTTCTACGTGTCTATCCAAACGGAGACTTAAAGTTTCTGTTCCCTGAAGTAAAAGGAATGCATTAAATGGAGAAATACAAGCTCCTTCATCACGAAGCAAAATTGCACGGATATAAGTTACATATGCGGCAGGTCCAACTGCATCTGCAAAACTGATTCCATGGTATGAAGGATTAGGAGAAGCAATGTTGGCATATTTACCCGATGCTTTCCAGTCAAAGTTTCCGCCGTCTACAATAATTCCACCTAAAGTAGTTCCATGTCCACCAATAAATTTTGTAGCAGAGTGAACAACAATATTTGCACCATGTTCCAATGGACGGAATAAATATGGAGTTCCAAAAGTGTTATCAACAACTACAGGAAGTCCATGTTTTTTTGCTATTGCAGAAATTGCATCTAAATCAGGAATATCGGCATTTGGGTTGCCTAAAGTTTCAAGATAGATTGCTTTAGTATTTGGTTTAATTGCATCTTCAACTTCTTTTAAGTCATGTGCATTAACAAAAGTTGTGTTTACTCCAAACTGGGAAAGTGTGTGTGCTAAAAGGTTATATGAACCACCATAAATTGTTTTCTGAGCTACAATATGATCTCCAGCCTGAGCCAAAGCCTGAATTGCGTATGTTATTGCTGCTGCGCCAGAAGAAACTGCAAGGGCTGCAACACCACCTTCTAATGCTGCGATTCTTTTTTCAAGAACATCCTGAGTACTGTTTGTTAAGCGACCATAAATATTTCCAGCATCTGCTAAACCAAAGCGATCTGCTGCATGTTTTGAATTGTGGAATACATATGATGTTGTCTGATAGATTGGTACTGCTCTTGAATCTGTTGTTGGATCTGCCTGTTCCTGTCCAACATGTAACTGTAATGTTTCGAAATGTAATTTGTTTGCCATAATAATATTCTCCAAAAAAATTAATTTTCTCTCTCAAAATGCAATAAATTAGTGGAACGAATATTAGCGGCACATGACTCCGTTTCTAAAATTTTCTCTAACAAGTTTTTCAAAATAAACTGTCATTTTTTAAACCTCAAATAAATCTCTTTATTACTAACCGAGTAGGTAACTAGGTATAATATAAACCCAGTTACCTACTGTGTCAATAGGTATGAAAAAATATTGTTAAAAAATTCTTCTTAATTTATAATTAAATTATGAAGAGATTTATATTTTTATTTATAACATTGTTTATCAGCCTTAATCTTTTTGCAGGTTCACCTTTAGATTATGTTCCACCATTAAAATCTAGAATGGATGCTGGAAATAATTTTTCTTTGCATTATAACTATTATCAACACAATAATAGTCATTCACTTCAAATTTACTATAAAAATCTTGATTCCTATGATGTAGATATTCTTGCAGTTAAATCTAATAAAGAAAAGCTTGAATTAATTGTTAGAAGAAGACAATTGGCAGAAACTCATGAATATCCAGAAAATTTTATTGAATTTTGGCTTATAGAAGTTAACTCAAAAGGTAAGGCTTCTTCAAAGAAGATTTCTGGAACTCCTGATTTAACTGGATTTTATTATTTTGAAGGCACTGTAAACGATAATAAAGTTAATTTTCGTGATAAACCAGGATTAAACGGAAAAGTACACGGACAATATCAAAAAGATACAAAAGTTCAGTTTATGGGAAAAATGGATGGCTTTTGTAAGATAGGTGATGATCAAGATTACTGGTACTGTTTTAATTACAATGGAACTGAAAAATGGCTTTTTGGTAGATATTTAACTTTTCCTAAAGTTTTTTCTCTGACTGAAGAACTTTTTACTAAGCCTCAGATTTTTGAAAAAGAAAAAGTTTTGAAAATAAATTCTTCAGCTGATCTTAAAAAATTACCATTTGAAAATGTAAATGAAGATGTTGTTAGAATTGAAAGTTATAAAGCAGGGGAATCAGAACTTCAAATTATTAATTCCAATTATAATTGTGAATGTAAAATAATTAAAAATAATCAGGTCATTTCAAAAATTACAAACATTCAAAAAGCTGAATATTCACCAGTTTCAAAATGTTTGTATTATACAACCAATTGGGGTGAATTTCAGATAATAAACATAGAAGATGGAAAAGCTTATTCTATAAGTGATAAAAAACAACCGGAAGGAACTTTTGAGTTCAAATCTTTTATGCTTAACGGAAAAAAAGATAAATTGTATGGAATAAGTACTGAATATAATTATAACGATATGCCGGTAAATTATCTGATAATTTTTGATTTAAATACTCAGAAAAAATTTGGTGTAAATATTCTTCATATTGATTTTGATAAAGTTGATCTTTCAAACATAAAACAGGACTTTAATGAAAGCGATGTAGATGAATTTACATTATTTAATGACAGCAATCTTCTTGTAAGGTTTAATTATTATCATGAAGAAAAAGGAATTTTTGCATGGTATAAAATTCAGAATAATAAAATCGTCCTTGTAGATTCACTTGTTATGGAAAATGTTAGAATTAATGGTCCAGATGCAGTTTTTATTCCATCTGAAAATAAAGTTATTGCTACAGTATGGGAAAATTATTCTGATAAAACATACTTATTCAGTGCAGAAAATAACAAACTTAAAAAAGAAATATTTGAAGGTGGAGTTTTAGTAAATGCTTTTGTATACGATGGAACAGAATATCTTGCATTCCTGCAGTCTTCACCAGCATACACAGTTTCAATTTATGAAAAGAATACATTAAAAGAAGTGACAAAGAAGAAATTTACTCCGTTAAATACTTGTTGGGGAGTAACTTCTGTTGGTGTTCAAAATGGAAAATTACTAGTAGAAGATGAAATTGTAAAATAAATTAATCTTCAGTTTCAGAATTGTTATCAAAATCCTGCTGCTTTTCCAAAAGCATTTGGGCATCATCTTTACCCTGGTGAATCTCGTTATTGCGATATGTAGAATCAGCTACCTTTTTTTTCTTAAGGTTCTGCTGCAATTGTTC
>JAKSTH010000096.1 GCA_024402655.1 Treponema sp.
ATTCTGCGGCTTTTTTATAGAAAGCGAGGGCAGAATCTTCTGCATCATTAAGAATTGCGGTGATTTTCTTTGCATTAACTTTATGCTGTTTTGGAGCAGTGAACTCTTCTACAAGTGGGAGGAGAGAATCTTTTGCAAAGGTTTCAAAAGCTGCGTATAAATCTTTGTAAATCAAATCCTGCCATGCAGATTCAATATCTTCACAACCGGCACCATTTAAGAAGTCGCACAGAATGGCATAGCGATGATCAGCTTCATCTGTAACCTGATGTACATTCAAATATACCTGGCATTCAAAACCATTAAGCATAACGAACATACCTTTTTCACAGATTTCCTTACTTCTGCGAATGTACCAGAGACCACTTTTGTGTTCCTGGAAAATACAGAATTTATCATCTTCCCCATTAAGGCATAAACCTTCGGAAATAGAACGACTTTCCAGTCTGATTTCGTCTCCATTTCCTGTTTTTACTGCAAATGGATCTGACTGTTTAATCCATCCGTAAGCCTGTTCATATTTATTGTTATAGAATACAAGAGTTCGTTCTGAACCAGCCCCGTTTGAATATGCAAAAACATTTTCGTTTACATGACCATCCTGCCATAAATCATAAAGCAGGAAGTTTTCTACACCACTAAACAGATAACGTTTTTTCATAAGTGGGAAAATATCATGCCAATGACGATCTACCAGATACTGATTTGGTTTTTCATCTTTGTAGGCTTTTGTATATTCCATACCATATTTTTCTGTGTAACCTTCAATCTGGCCGTGACCAAACATTGGAAGTCCTGGCATAGTAATCATAAGTGTACAACAGCCAAAATATTTGTCGCCGTCACCAAACTGAGCAATGGCTGTTTCTTCATCAGGATTGTTCATGAAGTTTACATAGCGTTTAAGAATCTGTGGGTCAAAATTAATTGTATTTTTAATAGTGTCCCTATACTTCTGGTTTTCTTCTTTTTTAAGCATGTTCATAAAAGCTGAGTTATAAACACGGTGCATACCAAGAGTACGGACAAAGTATCCTTCCATCATCCAGAAAGCTTCGGCAAGTAAAAGTGTGTCCGGGCATTCCTGTGCCACTCGGTCTACAACTTCCCGCCAGAATTCGTTTGGAATAGCATCATTAAACTGCTGTGTACTTAAACCTGTTTCTGAACGGGTAGCAATGTCTCCTCCGTGTCCTGGTTCCGGGTACCACAAGCGGCGGATAGATTTTTTTGCAAGTACCATGGCTGCATCAAAGCGGATAATTGGAAAATTACGGGCAACATGTAAAATTTCCTGCATTACGGCTTCACGAGCTTCTGGATTTAAAAAGTCAATCTGAGCTGTATCATTCCATGGAAGTCCAGTTCCATCGTTTCCGTGATAAATGTAGCGGGTATCTCCAGTTTGATTATCAACTCGCTTAAAAACCACAGAACAGTCATCTTTTGAATAATAGTGATCTTCCAGATAAAGAGACACTCTGCTGTCTTGAGAAAGATTTTCTCCATTGTAAGTATACTGTGGGAATGGATTGTCGCGACGCTGAATAAATCGGTCAGGATGATTGATTACCCATTCACCGTCCATACCAGTATGATTTGGAACCATATCTGAAGCAAGGCGGATTCCTCTCTGCCATAAGCGCTGACGAAGATTACTAAGTGCATCCCAGCCACCAATATTCTGGGCAATGTTGTAATCATAAAGAGAATATGCAGAAGCGGCTGCCTCCGGATTTCCACAAATCTGTTTAATGCGTTTAGAAGATTTTGAACGTTCCCATAAACCAATGAGCCACAGTCCTGTAAAACCTTCATCACGAAGACGGTCTAATTCTGGGTCTGGAATCTGATCCAGTCTTGTAATTGGGTAACCATATTGTTTTGTAAGTTGATCCAGCCATACAAGAACTGTTTTGGCCATTAAAATTACATTTGGCATCCAGGCACTGTCGGCACTAAAGCGTTCGTATTCATTCATTAAGTTTTCAAAAGAATATGGAGCCATGTCTGGTAAGTCGCCGCCACCAAAACCATGCCACATTGCTTTTTCTTCTTCACTGATTGTGTCCATTCCAGATAAAATGCGTTTAAGCCATTCGCCAAGGAATGTGTCCCAGTATTTTTGAAGATATTCCAACTGACCTTTAAGACTGTCAGGTGCATAAGCAACAGGTTCTCTTAACAGAGTAATTAAATCATGGTCAAAAGGTCCAAATGAGTCTTGAGTTTTTGCATATTTTTGAATAGAAGCCCAGGTTTTTGAATACAGTTTATTTTCAGCAAGTTTTTCGTCACTGAACATAAGCATAAAAGGCTGGAATGCAGGGTTTTCATTGGCAAGATGAAGAAGAATCATTTCTTCCAGAGTCTGTTCACGGTTTGTACGGATTGCTCCTGTTACTGGTTCTACAGCATCCCGTTCCAAATATTCTTTTGCAGTACATTTTTCGTTGTAAACTTCTACTGGAGGAAATTCTTTCATAAAATCCAGCAGTAAATTGTCTATTTCTTCTTTTGTAAATTCTTTGTTTAATTGAGCAAGTAAATCCGAAAAAAATGAAGGAACTTTATCTCTGCGGTAAAGCATACATACATGATGTAAAATTTCATCAATAAGTCCCATGGCATTGAGCTGACCGGCAGAAAGCTTTTTATTTTCTTCTCCACGAGTTTCAAAAACATTATTGATTAAAAGCTGAAAATCACGGACATTTTTTAGATTCGCAAAAACTACATTTCCAGAAGAGGCAAAAAGTCCCTTGTTGAAATTGCAAAGGTCTCTGATTGATTTTGAAATATGGAATTCGTTGTATGATATTTGCATAATAGTTTAGCTCCTCTTTGTAAGTTTATTTATTTTAGAAATAAAAGTCTCATTTTTCTGCAAATCTTCCAGACTTACAGGCAGTCTGTAGGTCCAGTTGAATTTTGTTACAGTGCCAGGAATATTGATTCTTTCCTGTGCTTCATCTTTCAGCCAGTATTTTTTTTCCATAAAAAGATAATCTTGTAATGGGTTGATAACCAGCTGACTGTTTGCTTTACCACTTTGACTCATAATAATGCTTGCAAACTTAGGAGTAAAGTCAGATTTTGCAACAATTTCAATATTTTCTATATCGGTTTGAGAAAGTTCTTCAGGATTTTCCAGTTTAATTCCGAAAGCTTTTGGATTCATTTTAATAAATGCTTTAACACTGTCTTTTTCTTCTGACCACCATTGTCTGATAGTAGAAGAGTCATGAACTGATGTAGTTGTAACTGAAAGAGAAGGATATTCCTCAAAAGGAACATAAGGTTGTCCTTCTTTATCCCATTTTCTGTTCCAGCGTAAAACTTTAAGGCCATAAATACTGTGCTTTTCCATAGTTTGTGGAACACAGGCAATTCCTACACCCAGGTCTTCTCCACATGGCTGCATTTTGATTTTTTTGTCAGCTTTAATTGCTGTAAAAATTTCATCAGCCTGTTTTTTCCAAAGTTTTTCGTTTTTTGTATTGATAGCATCAAATGTTTCTTTCAGCTGTTCTTTTTCTTTATCGTTTAAAGTTTCCCAGGAAGTAGAAGTTGAATAAATCCACATAGGAATAAATTTGTTTTTAGCTACTTCCAGCAAAGTTCTGTTTGACCAGTATTTTACAAGAATTTCTTTGATTTTAATGGCAGCTTCTGGTGTACAAAGTTTTTCCAGATCTGTATCCCAGAATTGCTGACTTCCTTTAACTTTTTCATTAAAAAGCCATAATTCTTCACCTGGTAATTGAGTACAAAATAGTGAAAGAATTTTGTGGGCTGCTTCGTGATTCCAGGTAATATCTTCTATAACGCCTGTTGGAATATGAGGCTGACTGAGCCAGCGAATGCGGTTATCATCAAAACCCATTTCATATAATTCTTCTTTTTTTATAAAGGCATAAGGTTCTGTGTGGCCGTTTAATGCATTGCAGTCTCCACAAGGAATTGCCCAGATTCTAAAAAAGCCAAGAATGTGATCCAGACGATAATAATCATAATAAGCAGATGCATTTTCCAGACGCTGCAACCACCAGCTGTAATCCTGTGCTTTAAGGTTTTTCCAGTTGTATGTTGGAAAGCCCCAGTTCTGTCCGGTAGCATTATCACCGTCTGCAGGAGCACCAGCCCTAAGATTCTGATTAAAAAATTCGGGATAAGCCCATGCATCGCAGGAATCTTCGTTCATTAAAATTGGCATGTCACCTTTTAAACTGATTCCATTTTTACGAACTGCTTCTACAGCAGCTTCAAACTGGCTGGCAGCAATCATCTGGCACCAGGCATAAAAAAGATGATCTTTTTTTAGAGCTTTATCATTCCAGCGGGCAGCACATTCGTCTGCACAAATTGTCTGGTCTTCTTTTTTCCAGTCTTTCCAGCTGGCCTGCATATATTTCCATTTAAGGTTTTTGTAAACAGCATAAGTTTTTACCCAGTTGTTTGCTTTAATCCATTTTTCCAGTTTTTCATCTGGTTTGCCATTTTTTGCAATATCTGTTGCAGCATAAAGTTTTAGAAGCAAACTTGTTTTTGTGTTGTTGATGCAGTCGTAATCATAACGGAGAGTGTATTTATTATTTTTAATAAAACCGTCATATTCTGCGGCAAATTCTTTTGAAGATTTATAAAGAGAGTCGAATCCTTCTATTTCTTTAAGGCGAATATAAATAGGGTGAAGTGCAAAAGCAGAGAGTCCTGAATATGGAGAACTTTGAGTTCCTGTATCGTTTACAGGCAATAATTGAATGATGGAAAATCCTGCAGCCTTACAAAATGCAGAAAAAGGAATTAAATCTGGAAATTCACCAATGACTGGATTTTCCTGTGTATATAAAGCGCCAAGAGGAACAACGACGCCAGAGTATTTAGTGTTTATCATAGAATAAAATTATAACACAGAAAATCGAAAATCGTATGGTTAAATTAAAGAAAAAATAAATGATATAAGGAAGCTTTTAAAACGGGAACCTTTTGTTTCTGACGGCAAGTATCTTTCTAAGAGATTTATTATTTTTATTCTAAGAGTTTTATTATTCTTCTATATGGATTTTTTGATTTTATAAAAATATAATATGAGATGAGGTGTTTATTATATGAAAAAGTTTATTCAATTTATTGGTTTAATGATTTTTGGCATTATGTTTGTTTCTTGTGCAACTGTTAAAATGTATGCACCAGATGCTGAAAAATTCGACGTTTATTCTGTTGTTACTGCTCAAAAATCAATTCGTTGCCATAATTATGCTATTGAATTTGGCAGATATCAGGATAATTCTTTAAATCTTTCACTTGGTAATTTTAACGTGTCGGATACTGATAAAAGACAGACCGGTGTTGTTTCAAGAAATGTTACTCACATTTATGATGTAGAGTATATTGATAATGGCTATAATATGAGTGTTGAAAATTCAACTTTTAGCAGCATAGGCGACTATAAGTTTATGAAGATTACCCGTAATGGTGAAGAGATACATTCCAATTATCTTTCTTTTGATGAAGTAATAGAAGGTATTGATGAAAAGGGTAAAATTGTAAAGGTTGATACACCGCTTGGTCTTAGAGCATATTATAAAAACAAACTTGTAGCATGTATTGATTTTGAAGGTGGCAATTTCTATTTAAACTCTCCCCTCGCAGAAGATATGAGCGAGGAAGATTTAGATGTTCTTTTTACAATGATGCTTTCTTATGATTTTTATCTGACAATGTTTAAGACAGAAAGAAGTCATGGTGTTTTTGACCCATCATTTAATTTTTCATTTGGTTTTTAAAACCCATTCTACGAATTTTGGAAGGTATTGAGACCAAAATCGCATATCGTGGGCACCAGCTGATTCAAGATATTCGTGAGCAATACCTTCTTTTTCGTAAAAGGCGTGCATTGCTCTATTTTCGTTCAAAAGAAAATCTTCGGTTCCGCAGGCACAATAAATGCGTGGAAGCTGAATTCCTTTTTCTTTAAGCTGTTTTACCTGAAATTCCAGATCCATATCAGTTTTATCTAAAGTTGAAAGCTGGCCGAAAACTGTTGTGTAATACTCAAAGTTTGCAACGCTGTTGTCTTCACCTTCTTTTAGTAACATAATGCCTTTTTGAATTGTGGCAGCAGAAAGTCCGGCGCAGGCACTAAAAGTTTGTGGGAACTGGAAAGCAATATGCTGGGCTCCGTATCCACCCATTGAATAACCTGCAATAAAAGTGTCTTCCTTTTTTGTTGCAAGGTTATAATTTTTTCTTACATATTCAATAATTTCTTCACCAATTAATGTAGCATATTTCATTCCGGTAGCAGCTGAATCAACATAAAATCCATTTTCACCTGCTGGAAGAATAACTGCCATATTATTAATGTAGGCTAACTGGCTGATATTAAAATCTGTAATCCAGGTATATTCATCTTCTCCGTAGCCATGTAAAAGAACAAGAGTTTTTGTTGGTCTGTTGTAGGCAGGATTATCTTTAAAAAACCATGATGGAGTATCATTTGGTAAAATAAGATTAAAATGGGCAGGTCTTTTAAGACATTTTGAGTTGAAACGAACAAGTTGAATAGACATAAATTACCTCTATATTTTTAATATTTAAATTTTTTAAGCATGCCAGATTGGCTTTGCAAGTTTATTTGAAAATGGCTGTGGACGGGTAAAGTCTGGCAGCCAGCTGGTATCATCACTAAGTTCCTGATAAAACAGATAATCAAAATCATAAGCTTCAATCAAATCCTGAATGTCAGAATCTTCCTGTGGTGTTACAAGACGATTTTCAATTGCCGAAAGTGCTTTTTTTCGGGCTTCCAGTTTTTTTGAATCTTCTGCAAAAGGAACTGGAGTATACTGATTCATTAAAGAAATGCAGGCTTTTGTATCAGCATTTTCTTTAAGCCAGGCCAAAACTTCTGCAGTTTCTTCAAACTTTCCTGGCATAAAAAGATGACGGATTATTACACCGCTGTACATCTTTTCTGCATCTCTTTCTTCCTTTATTTCCATTGGATTATTTTGAATCATCCATTTAATAGCTTTTGTTGCAACTTCGGGATAATCTGGAGCTGCAAAAAGTTTCTTTGCTAAATCTGAACTTAAAGTCTTTAAATCTGGAAGCCATATAGTAACAAGACCTTTTAAAAGTTCCAGCATTTCTACACTTTCGTATGCCGAACTATTCCAGCAAAAAGGAACTGTTACTCCCTGTTTTTTAGCTTCTTTTATGCCTTCTGCAATAAATGGAATATGATGACTTCCTGTTACAAGGTTGATGTTTTCTGCTCCGGCATTCTGGAGCCTTAAGCAGATTTCTCCAAATTCCTGAACTGAAACTTCTTTTCCATAACCGTCCTGACTAATCTGATAGTTCTGGCAAAAAGCACAGCGAAGAGTACATCCTGTAAAAAAGATTGTACCGCTGCCACCTTTTACTGTAACAAGAGGTTCTTCTCCAAAATGAAGTCCTGCAAAGGCAATGCGAAGTTTATCACTTTCACGGCAAAAACCAGTTTGAATATTGCGATTGATTTTACATTGCTTTGGGCACTGAGTACATTGAGTATAAAAATCAGAAAGTTGTGGAGCCATAAAAAATTAATAAACTCCGTGAGAAACAAGAATCATCATCAAATCCTGTAAAATATCTACAGGTAAATCTTCTGCCTCGTAGTTTACTAATGGACCAATTTCTTCCCAATCAGAGTCAGTAATCAATTCCTGATACTCATCTGTATTTTCCAAGAATGCAAGGAAAGCAGCCAGTTTGTTGATATTATCTTGGGTTGGTTCTTCGCTTAAGTCTGCACTTCTGAAAATATATTCATTTTCCCAGTATTCAAAAATAGAAGCTGGAAGTCCTGTTGGACAAGAAGTAGTGCGTTCAAAAAGATTACGAATATCTTTCTGAATCTTGTTATAATCACATTTTCCACTATTATTCTGGCGGAAAAATTTCTTAATTTTTTCTAAATCTGTTACAAATTTTCTTATATCTGTCATGCCTTTAATATAATTGGAAAAGAAATATGAATCAATGAAAAATTAAGAATTAAAAATGAAAAATTAAGAATGTTGCTTCTCGAGTGTACATTTATTTGTCATCTCGAGTGTACATTTATTTGTCATCTCGAGCGTAGTCGAGAGATCTCTAGGAGA
>JAKSTH010000097.1 GCA_024402655.1 Treponema sp.
TTTCTCTGGACTTTCTTTTTTTAAGAAACAATCACTTATTTCTTGAATTTGATGTTTGTTTTGTAATTTACATCTGACCAGTCTGGATCGATTTCCATAACGAGGTCTGTGCTCAATGTAAGAGGTTTTGTAAATTTATACTTTCTAGATGTAGCTGGACATGTGAAAGACATTGTAAGACCATCTTTTGAAGCACCAAGTTTATAATCTTTAATCTGATCTTTTGTGAAAGAGAAAATCAAAGCACCTGTGTTTGCATCTTTAAGTTCTACTTTTCCGTCAATTCCGAAAACCCATTCTGCATCGTAGTTAGAATCAATCCAAGATCCTGTTGGGAATGAATCATCAGCAAATGCACCTACAGCCATAACTGCAGCAACGAATAATACAGCAAATAATTTTTTCATAAAAATTCTCCTGTTTAGTTTTTTAAGTCCAAAGACTTATGTAATAAATAATAACATTTTTTTGATTTATAGACAATGAATAAAATGTATTGTAAAATTGATTTCGTGAAAAAGATATTATTTTGTTTATTTTTAATGGTCGGATTATCAGCTTTATACGCACAATCAGCAGAGGTTGTGACTGAAATCCTGAATACTTCTAAAGTAACTTATGGTCAGGTTTGTTATTTATCTGCAGTGCATCAGAATCTGGTTAGTGAAAATGCAACTTATGAAGAGAGTATAAGTGCAATTTACAACGCAAAACAGATTGAAAAAGAATATGATGCATCAAAACCTGTGAACTTAGAAAAACTTGCATATTTGTATATGAAAATGTGGCCAAAACAGAAGGGCGGTATAATGTATCGTCTGTCGGGTGGTTCACAAAGATATTGTTTTAAGCTTTTAAAAGACTACGGAATTATTACAGCCAGAGGAGACCCTTGGCAGTATGTTTCTGGTAGAGAAGCTCTTAATATTCTTACAGCATGTATGATGGAATTTGATTCTGTAAATGAAGGTATGGCTCTTAAAATTGAAAACACTGATTTTGCAGTTGAAAGTCCAGTTCCTGCCACTGAAAATTCTTCTGAAACTTCTATAGAACAGGAAACACCAGCTTTACCATCAGAAGGAGAAGAGTAAACTATGAAAAAACTTTTATTATCACTTGTAGCTGCTGTTCTTCTTATTGCTCCTGCTGCATCTCTTGAATGGGGTGGAGTTGCTAAAGGTTCAGCTACTGCTAAAACAAAACTTTTTGGTACAGTAGATTATTCTGCAGCTGCAGAAACTTATTTGTGGACATCTCTTCCTTTTGGCGAAACAGGATTTGACTTTATTGCAGAAGGCTATATGAGAATGGCTGCAAATATTACAGATATTTTTGATCCAAACTTTATTATTGATTTGGATCTTCTTAAGTTCAGTTACACAAGCAATCTTTTTAAGGCTTCTGCCGGTCGTTTTATATTTTCAGATCTTACAGGCGAAGTTCTTAATCAGAATGTAGACGGAGCCAGAATTCTTTTTAATTTCCCAGTTGTAAATCTTTCAGCTTATGCCGGATACACAGGTTTCTTAAATGAACTGAATGTATTTATGGTAAACAGCGAAGGTAATGCTATTTCACCAATTGGTAGAGTATATAATTTAGCTTATCCATATTTTATTGGCGGTGCCAGTGCATTATTCCCTGTAATTTTTGGAAATCAGTCTTTTGGAATTGAAGGTCTTGCAGCTCTTGATTTAGTTGATTTTTCACAGAGCCGTTATTATGCAAATGTTAAATTGAGTGGACCATTGGGAAGTATTTTCTCATATGATCTTATGTCTTCTTTTGGTTCTGTAAACTTTGCTAATTTAATGAACTATACTGCTGTTAATTTTTCAATTTATGCAGGAAGTTCTGTTGTGTTTGATATTGGAGCAGAATATGCTTCTGGTAATTTTGCAATCTTTTCTCCATTTGCAGGAATTACAAGTAACCTGATTGGTGAAAACGTAATGCAGAAGGAAACTACAAAAGCTCTTAGTGGAAAAATTGGAATGTCAATCATTACTAATTCACTTGTAATTTTCAGTACAACATCTGCAATTTTTGACATGCCTGCTGAAGAAATCACTTTATCGGGTGTTCAGCAGAACTTTAGTATAAATCTTAATCTTTTCCACGATTTACAGATTTATGCTGGTGCTTATGGTTTTGTTGATATTATGAGTTTGATTGGCGGAGATTTTACTAAAAATGATTTTGGTGCTAACGTTGGTGTAGCACTTTCTTTCTAAACTTAAGTTCAGGAGTTGTTTATGTTGAAAAAATCTATAAAAGCCGTAGCTGCTGTTTTAATGGTGCTTTTTATGACTGCCCCATTAATGGCTGAAAGTGCAAAAGTAACTTATGTAAAAGGTAAAGTTGAAGTTAATAGAAATGGTACCTGGACTAGTGTAAATGTTGGCGATTTAATTGGTGAAAATGAAACTGTAAGTACAGGATATCAGTCTGAAGCAAGATTGAATCTTAATGGTAGTGTTCTTGCTGTAGCTGCCATGTCTCGCGTAAAAATTGAAACTTTAAAGAGTGAATCAAAAAAGAATACAGTAAGTGTTTATGTAGATACAGGTGCTACTCGTTCTAAGGTAACTCATACAGATAACAAAAAAATTGATTACACAACAAGAACTGCAGTTGCTGTAGCGTCTGTTCGTGGTACTGATTATATTCAAACTGCCCGCGGTCTTACTATTTGTTACGAAGGTGCGGTTGCAATTTATTCTGCATCTGCATGGCTTCAGAATGTAGTTACAGGTGGTGTCCTTCCAACTGAAGAAGAAATTAAAGAAGCTATTGAAAGTGGTGAATTGGAAATTCCTGGTTCTGCAACAGCAAATACACCTGCTCAGGAAATTTCTTCAAAAGCTCCTGCTGGTGCATATGTTATTGGTGCTGGTCAGAGAGCTGAATTTGATGATGGTGGAAATCCAACTGCACCAAAAAATAATGCTCAGATAAAAAGAAGAAGAATGGTTTCTGGTATTAGAACTGCAGCAGAAAAAGAAAATATTTCTTATCAGGAAACTGTTACACAGAAAAAGACTCCTGAAACTGCTGTTGTTAATGTAACAATTACATTTGGAGACTAAGCATAAGAAATAAAACTACAAGTTTTAAGGATTTATTTGTAAAAAAATATGTCAATATTTGAATTAAAAAATGTAACATATTTCTATAGTCAGGCAAAGGTTCCAACATTGGACAATATTTCTCTGAAGATTGAAAAAGGAGAATATTGTGCAATTGTAGGTTCTAATGGCAGTGGAAAAAGTACCTTGGCCAGACTTCTTGCAGGATTAAATGAACCAACAAGCGGGGAACTTCTTGCTCAAAGAGATTCCCTAATAGCCCTGGTTTTTCAGCATCCAAAAAATCAGATAATTTGTAGTATTGTTTCCAGAGATACAGCCTTTGGTCCTAAAAATCTTGATCTTCCAAAAAGCGAAATAGAACTTAGAACTATTGAATGTTTAAATGTTGTAGAACTTCTTGATAAGTTTGAATCTTCAACAATGAATCTTTCTTTAGGACAGACTCAGAAACTGGCTTTAGGGGGCGTTCTTGCTACCTGGCCTGGAGTGATTATTCTTGATGAATCTGTTTCTATGCTTGATCCTGGTTCCAGAAAAAATGTATTTGAATTTATTAGTTACTGGCATCGTCACGGAAATACAGTAATTCACATCACCCATGAACTGGATGCTATAAAAAGAGTTCAGCATGTTATAGGTATTGAAAAGGGCAAATTGTTTTTTGACGGAAGTGCCCAGGATTATTTAAATAATGCTGAATATGTTCATAAATTAACTGGAGATTCCTTACCAGAATGTAATCGTCAGGAAGCAAATATTCAGATGGCCGAAAAAGATATTGTTTTTGGCTATTCAAATGTTTCTTTTGCTTATGAAAACGAAGAAAAAAACTGTCTTTATAATGTAAGTTTTAGTTTAAGAAAAGGCAGTTTGAATGCATTAACCGGACCTTCTGGAAGCGGTAAATCTACTATTTTGGAATTAGGTTCAGGTTTAATAAAAGCTGCAAGTGGCGAAGTTTATGGATTAAGTCATCCGTCACTTGCTTTGCAAAACTGTTCAGATGCTGTGTTTGAAAGTTTTGCTGCAGATGATGTTGCGTTTGGTTTAAGAAATATGGGAATTAAAGGGGAAGAATTAAAGCTCCGTGTTAGACTTGCCATGGACAGTGTAAATCTTCCTTTTGAAAAATATGCAGAAGTTCCTGTAAATAAATTAAGCGGTGGTGAATTACGAAGACTTGCTATTGCCGGCATTATTGCTATGGACAAAGATGTTCTTTTCTTTGACGAACCAACTGCAGGCTTAGACGGTGAGTCCAGACAGGAAGTAATGAACCTGCTTAAAAAACTGGCTGAAGAAGGCAAAACAGTTTTATTCAGCACACATAATATGGAAGAAGCGGGGTTTGCTCATAGAGAAATAAAAATTATGAATGGCACTGTAGTTTCTGACAGTTTTGAAGCTGTATCTAAAGAAACTCCAGCTCCAGACAGTAAAACTTCCGTAAAGCAGGAATTTGCTCTTGAACCAAAAACAACAGCAGAAAGAATTTCTTCTTTGCGAAGTCTTTCCAATTCTCTTGCTGGTACAAAAAGAAAAAATCTTTCCCCTCTAGAAAAAATTCCGGCATTTTTACGAATACTCATTTTTATTGCAGCCTTTACTTTAAGTCTTGTATTTAGTACTCCACTTCCATGTGGAATAATGCTTTTGGTAAGTTTTGTTTACTGTTTACTTGCCGGTTTTAGTATTAAAAGACTCTTAACTGCATTTTTGAAAATAACACCTTTTCTTCTTTTCTTTGCAGTTTTTCAGCTGATATTCAGAGCTCCCCTTCCAGGAGAAGCTCATTTTACACAATGGAAATGGTTCCTTATTTCTCCATCTAAACTGTGGTTCTGTTTGTGTTCATTCCTTAGAACATTTGCTTGCCTTGGCTGTATAAGTGCCTTTTATACTTCTTTGCGTGATTATGAATTAATAGATGGATTAAGAGTGATTTTCTATCCACTGGAAAAAATGAAGGTACCAATGCGCTATTTGTATCTGGTATTGGAAATTATTTTCAGATTTATTCCACTGCTTGTTGACCAGTCTTGTGTTATTTTAAAGACTCAGTCTATAAGAGGCAGCATGGGAAGTGTAAAAGGAAAACTTGCAAGCATAAAAGCTGTTGTTCCTTTAATTGTTCCAATTATTATTCAAACTGTAAAACGTTCAGAAGCTTTGGCAGATGCTATTACAGTAAGGTGTTTTAAATAAATGAAAAACGATTTTAATCTTTGTCCCATGTGTGGCAGTAAAGCAATTCAAAATAAGAACAATAAAAAATGGATTTGCCCTGAATGCGGATTCGATTTGTATTGCAATGTTGCTGCGGCAGTAGGGGTTGTTATTCAGGATAAAGACCATAAAATTCTTTTGGAAACACGAGCAAAAGATCCTAGAAAGGGCTATCTTGCATTTCCAGGTGGTTTTATTGATGCAGATGAAAGTGCTGAAGAAGCTGCCGTAAGAGAATGTAAGGAAGAAATAGGAGTAGATATAGAAGCCGTAACTTTCTTGTGTTCACATCCAAATACTTATGTATACAAAAATATTGAATATAAAACCTGTGATATGTTTTTTACTGCAGAACTTCCAGAACAGTTTACATGCATGGAAGAATATATTGGGGTATTAAAAGCACAGGAAAGCGAAGTTCTTGGCTTTAGTGCATGGAAAGTTGAAACTAAGGAAGATGTTGATGCAATTCCTCTTGCTTTTGAAAGCGCTAAAAAAACTTTGTATAAACTTGTAGACTTAAATAAAGGCAAATTATGTTAGAAAAAATTATTATTATTGGTGTTGCATTTTTATTATATGTTGGAACTTTAGTTTCTATCCCTTTTAAGAAAAAAAATATGCAAAAAAACTGCGGAAAATGTATTCTTTCGTTTTCCAGAAAATTCAGTTATAGAGACATTGCAATTTATATTCTGGCTGCGCTGGTAATTCTTTTGGTTTATTTTTTTAACTGGCAGTTATTTGTAAATATTGTTATGGCAGGTTGTGGTGTTTTTGCCGCGTATACTGCTTCAAAAGATATAACTTATTCAGATTTGTATGGAGTATATGAAAACGGATTTTGCATGGATGGAATTTATATTCCATTTGAAAAAATTAGTTCCATAACTGCTGTTGATAATATGCCAGATCCAAATTCGGTACGGGTTATTCTTGTAGATAATAAAGTGCATACAATAAGATTTAGTTCTGAAAGCGAAAAAAATGTAGTTCTTGCAAAGTTAAAATCTCTTAAAGTGATTTAAGATGGTTGACTAATTGTTATGCTTTTGTTATATTAATTTTACATTCTTGGTGTGGTACCCAAGCGGTAAGGGATCGGTCTGCAAAACCGCGATTGGTAGGTTCAACTCCTATCCACACCTGATAATACGAAAAAGAAGTTTCTTTAGAAACTTCTTTTTTTTTATCCAAATATATTTTATATTAGAAATACGGATGTTTATCATCCCTTCCATTCCGTTGAAGCTAAGCTCCGGAGTGTTTTTATATATTGGCTGATCTGTATTCATTAGAAAACAGGTCAGCTTTTTTTGTCTATTGCAAGGTATATTTTATTATGGTATATTGAATTGTTGTCTTTGTAACGTGTTTTGCAAAGATAATTCTCTGGAGAGTCTTCACAACACTGTGGAGCGCCGAAGGGTTAAGGTTATTAGAACCAATATCTCAGGCAAAGCGGACAGAGCAGAGTAATTGTTCGTTTATACTTTTCAGAGAGCTGGACTATAATCCAGCTCTTATTTTTTTATTGTGAGTGAAAAAAAGATGTTTGATTCTTTCACAAGTTTCCTTAACTGGTTTGATGATATTGTTTGGGGAATTCCAACAATCATCCTTATCCTTGCAACAGGTATTCTGTTGACAATTCGTTTACGTGGCGTTCAGTTTACAAAACTCGGACTTGGTATTAAAAATCTTTTCAAAAAACCTGATGGTGGAAAAGGTGAACTTTCTCCATTCCAGGCACTTTGTACTGCTCTTTCTGCTACAATTGGTACAGGTAACATTGTCGGAGTAGCAACTGCTATTGCAGCTGGTGGTCCTGGTGCTTTGTTCTGGATGTGGTTTGCAGCTCTCCTTGGAACAGCAACAAAATATGCAGAATGTATGTTAGCTGTAAAATATCGTGAACATGCTGCTGACGGTCACGTTCTTGGTGGTCCATTCTACACAATTGAAAAAGGTATGAAAGAAGTTACTGGTCATTCATTCAAATGGCTTGCTGTTCTTTTTGCTATTTTTGGTGTAGCTGCTGGTCTTCTTGGTATTGGTACAATGACACAGATCAACGGTATTACATCTGCTGTAAACAATGCATTCGATCCAACAAGTTCTAACATCGCTCTTACAATTGGTGAAAATTCATATACATGGGCTACAGTTATTTCTGGTGCACTCGTTACTTTAGGTGTTGCACTTGTTGTAATTGGTGGTCTTAAACGTATTTCTAGAGTTGCAGAAAAAGTTGTTCCAACAATGGCTGTTATTTATGTATTCCTTGGTCTTTCAATTTTGATCATGAATGCAACAAAGATTCCAGCTGCTTTTGCTGTAATCTTCAAAAATGCATTTGGTTTCAAAGCAATCGCTGGTGGTGCTGCTGGTTGGGTATTCAAACAGATTACAGATTCTATGCAGAAAGGTATTGCTCGTGGTATCTTCTCTAACGAAGCTGGTCTTGGTTCTGCTCCAATCGCTGCTTCTGCTGCAAAAGTAGATGAACCAGTTGAACAGGGTGTTGTTTCTATGCTCGGTACTGTAATTGATACACTTATCGTTTGTACAATGACAGGTCTTGCAATTGTAATTGCTTTCTACACAGGTGCAGATGCTACAGGTGCTGGTGATTTACAGGGTGTTGCTCTTACTTCAGCTGCATTCTCTAAAGTACTTGGTGGTGACGGACGTTCAGTTCAGTTCCTCTTAATGCTTTGTCTCGTATTCTTTGCATTCACAACTATTCTTGGTTGGGACTACTACTCAGAAAAATGTCT
>JAKSTH010000098.1 GCA_024402655.1 Treponema sp.
ATGATTGTTCATGTGTTAAATAGTATACAAAGTGGAAAATCTTGTAAAGGATTATCGATTTAATTATAATATTTTTTGAGTGGAGACTTAGTATGAAAAAACTTATTTCTATTTTCGCAGCATTATTAGTTGCTTCAGCTGCTTTTTGTCAGAGTGTTACTTTTGAAAAAGTTTGCAATCAGTTAGGAAAGAATTCTATCACTAAAGGTGATTTTCAGCAGATAAAAACTATGAATTCTGCAAAGGGTAAAAGAGAATTAAAATCTAACGGCGAATTTATTTTGTGCTTAAATGGCATTATGTGGAAAACTCTTAAACCATTCCCTTCTACTATGGTAGTTGGTGTTGATTATGTAATTCAGATTGCCGCTAACGGAACAAAATCTGTAAAAGATACATCAGAAAATCAGACTTTCTCAAATGTTGCTGCTACTGTAGTTGCAGTTTTCAGTAATGATTATGCACAGATTCAGAAAAATTTTACAGTTAAATTTACAACAGAAGGAAAAGACGGATGGTCTGCTGTTCTTGTACCAAAAGATAAAACAATTGCTTCTGTAATGTCTTCTATTACATTAAAAGGAACATATTCTGCTAACTCTGCCACATTAGACTCTATTATTATGAGCGAAGGGGCAGACAATACTACAACATATATTTTTACAAATCAGAAATATCCAAAGGAGCTGACAGCAGATGAAAAGTCTTACTTCCTCTCTAAGTAAACTTTCTAACAAGCATTTTTTGAGACTTTGGCTTGTTTATCACTTAGGATTAATTGCTTTTTTTCTGGGCGTATTGATTTTTAAACCTGGAAAAATTCAGATTGATGCAGATTTATTTAATATGTTCCCTCGTTCTTTTCAGGAAGAGGGAATTAGAAATGCCGATGAAAAACTGACAGAAATTGTTGGTCAGAATATCTTTATTCTTGTAGAAAATGAAGAATTTGAGTCGGCAAAAGAAACTGCTACAGAAATTTATGAAAAACTTAATGGCAGTGAATTCTTTAATTCTGTATCTTTCTATTCAGGATTAGATGATATTTCAGAAGTAATCGATTTTCTTTACGAATACAGATGGAATCTTCTTACTCCAGAACAGATTCAGATGATTAATTCAGAAGGAGGGGAGCTGGAATTTGCCCAAAATGCACTTATGCAGGCTTATAGTCCATTCAACATGCTTCCTTTGGACAACCTCGATACCGACCCATTTATGCTTACAGAAGATCATGTAAATAATTTCCTTACTTCTGTACAGAATTCTGGAACAGCTTTATCTGTAAAAGACAATGTTCTGGCTGGTAACGTAAATGGAAAATGGTATGTAATGATTCGCGGTATTTTAAATAAAAAGGGTGCCGCTGTTGCAAGTAAAGCAAATGGTATTTCTATGATTTATGAAACTTGTACACCATATGAAAAAGATGGCACAAGAATCATTTATTCAGGAACACCATTTAACAGTCACGAAAACAGTAATGCTGCTACAAAAGAAATTACAATTATCACTACAATTTCTATGTTAGTAGTTATAATTATTCTTCTTTTAGTATTTAAAAATCCGGTTCCATTATTGTTCAGTGTTGGTTCAATTCTTGTTTCAATTCTTACAGCAGTTGTTACAACTCTGGCAGTATTTAATAAAATGCATATTCTTACTCTGGTATTTGGAACTTCATTAATTGGTTCTTGTATCGATTATAGTTTGCATTACTTTACTCAATGGGCAGGAAATCCGGAATTAAAATCTGGAAAAGAGATAAGAAATCATTTGCTTTCAAGTCTTTCTATGGCAATTGTTTCTTCAAGCCTTTGTTTTGCAATTCTTTTATTTGCTCCATTCAACATGCTTAAACAGATGTCTTTGTTCTCTTTGTCTGGATTGCTCAGTTCTTTCCTTACAACTCTGGCAGTTTTCCCATTTATTCCGCTTCCTAAAAAAGAAAGAAAAATCAATCTTTCCTTTATCCTTAAAGAAAGTAAGAATAAGAATACTAAAAAAATTGTTGGCCGCATTGTAGTTTCTGCTATGTTTGCATTCTCAATTATATCTATATTAATCTTCTACAAACGAATTGGTATTCATAATGATGTAAGCAAACTTTATACAATGGAAGGCCGTATACTTGATGATAAAATGCTTTCTGTGGAAATTACAAAATATAGTCCTACAGGATGGTTTATTGTAAGAGGCGAAACTGAAGAAGAAGCTTTAAATAATGAAATTGCTCTTTGCAATCGTCTTAGAGATGTTATAGACCAAGGAACTGGTTTTATTAGTACCAGTGCCTTTATTCCTACAATGGAACAGCAGAAAGCTTCTAGAAAAGCAGCTGAAAAATTAATGACAGTTGCTTATGATCAGTATGAAGCTCTTGGATTCGACGGTTTTTATGCAGATGATTTGATTTCTGATTTTGAAGCCAATGAAAAATATATTTCATTAGAAAATGGTTCTGTTCCTGACTTTATTATGAATACTATCAATTCTGCATGGATTGGTAAGATGGATGATAAATATTACACAGTAGTAATGCCAAACATTATTAATGATGTAGAACAGATGAGAAGTCTTGCAGATGAAAATACCAATGTATTCTTTGTAAGTAAAATTGCTGATATGGGTTCTGACCTTGATAAACTTACAAAAATGATTTTGCTGTTCTTTGCTGGTGCTTACATTGTAATGTTTATTTTGTTAAGACTTTTTTACACAACAAAACAGTCTTTAAAAATTATTTCAGTTCCATTCCTTATTATTTTAATGAATGCAGCTTTCTTTGCCATTACAAAAACAGATATGGAATTCTTTGCCGTAACAGGACTTATTCTTGTATTCGGTTTAGGTCTTGATTACATCATTTATATGATTGAAAACGAAAAACCTAAAGAGGGAAGTCAGTCTAAGACTCTGGAACCTTTTGCAACAATGCTTTCTTTTATCACAACTGTAATTGGTTTTGGTGCTTTGTCTTTAAGTTCTTTCCAGCCTGTTCACTTAATGGGACTTGCAATCTTCATTGGTCTTTCAACCGCATATTTAAGTTCATGGTTCTACGATAGAAGTATGTAAATATCATCATGCTGATTTTTCAGCATCTGATAAATCTGGAGGTTTTATATGAAAAAATTATGTTTATTAATTGTTTTATGTTGTGCAGCTTTGTTTACCTCTTGTGTTTCTGTAAAGAAAATTGATGGTCTCGATAAAGTTTATGTTACAAACACAAAGCAGATAAATGTTTTGCCACCTGCAGATATTGAAGAACCAATTGATGAAGTTATGCTTTTAACTGCAGATATGGGAAATCAGGTTTTTACTACTCCTGTTTATGTTGCTGCAGATGAGTCTGGAATTTATATGACAATTCTTACTGATTTTGGAATTGCAATTGGCACCATAGAATATGATGGTTTTTCTGCCTATATGGATTGCCCAATGTTTCCCGACAAATTAAAGGCAGTGTATCTTATTAATGAATTTCAGAATGCTTACTACAAAAAAGAAGCATTACAGCAGAACCTTACCGCTTCAAAACTTATTTTTGAAGAATCTGAAAAAGATGATACAATAGTTAGAACAATTAAATCAGGAAATAAAATAATAGAAGACATTGTAATTACTTCTGGTTCTGTAGAGATTTCTAATCACTTACGGGGCTATAAGATTACCTTGTTGAAAAGCGAGTAGAAATCATTTATGTCATTAAATCCAGAGATTAAAAAGGTTTTGGTATTGGGTCCTGTTAATAGCCTTTACAATAACAGGGCTGAATATGCTGTGTCTTGCTATGAAGCTTGTAAGGCAATGAAAAGTGAAGGGCTGAAAGTTGTGCTGATGTTTGCTAATGAAAACTTTCAGCTGGCTCAGGAAGAAATTGCAGATGTAATTTATTCTGAACCTTACTGCCTTGAATCTTTGGAAAAAATCCTGAAAAAAGAAAATCCAGATATTATTCTTCCTGTTTTTGGTGGAAAAAAAGCTCTGTCCCTAATGCAAGAAGCAGGCGAAAAAGGTTTGCTTAATGAAATGCAGGTGACTTTGCCATGCATGAGCTGGGAAAATATTAAAAATATTATTGATCATCAGCTGTTTAAGGACACACTTTTAAAGATTAATGAACCGGGTATTCCTTCTAAAAGAGTTGGTTCGGCAAACGAAGCTGTTACTTATGCAGAAAGTTCTGTGGGCTATCCGGCTTTTGTAAAACCTGTTATTGAAAATGGTAAATCTGAAGGGGTAATTGTTCATACAAGGGAAGAACTTTTAGAAGGTGCCGAAGAAAAACTGAAAGAATCTACTTGCGCTCAGATCGTTGTAGAAAAATCTATTTCCGGCTGGAAGCAGATTCAGTTTACAATCATGAGGGACAGAGATGGCGTTACAGCAACTGTCTGTTCTATGGAAAGTCTGGAACCGGTTGAAAATCAGAATCATAAAACAGTAATCATTTCGCCTGCAACATCTATTTCTACACTTGAACAGGCTATGCTGGAAAACTCTGCAAAACGAATTATAAATTCCTTGGATCTTTGCGGTGTTTGTAATCTGACTTTCGCCTTAAAACCAAATTCTAAAGAATATGTTTTGCTGGAAGTAAATCCTACTGTAAATAAAATTTCTACTTTTAGTGCAAAAACCGCAGACTATCCTGTAGCAAAAAATTCTGCTTTGCTTGCCTGTGGTTATACTATTCCCGAATTAAATGTACAGAACGAAAATGGTTCATATTCAGTTTATGGTTCAAGACAGGTTTCGGTGGAATTGAATATTGGTACACCTGTTATGGCAGTAGGGGCAACTTTTGAAGAAGCATTAATGAAAACCTGCCAGACTGTTGTTTGCAATAATCTTGGTTTAAGAAATAAAGATTTAGAGTTTGAAAGTAATGAAGAAATTCGGGCTCGGGTGTCTGAACCTTCTGATTTACGATTGTTTGCGGTTTATGAAGCAATCCGCAGAAATATTCTGACTCATGAAGAAATATATAGAAGTGTGGGAATTGCCTGGTGCTATCTGGATTGCCTGCAGAATATTGCTAATCTGGAAAAGAAACTTGAAGATGTTCATAAAGGTGTGACACTTCTTTCTTTTGATTTGTATGAAAGTGCAAAAATAATGGGCTTTAGTGATGATGTAATTCAGTTTATTACCGGCACTTCTGTTCCTGGAGCAAATGGCATAGTTACTATGGCAGAAAGTTCCAGACTTTTAGCTGAAAGCAGAAAATTGGCGCATCTTGCTTGTGGTTACAATTACATTGCTAAAAGAGAGAATCCCAAATCAAATATTTTTCACAGTTTGTATCAGGGGCAGATGATTAATCCTGTTGAAACAAATGTGACAAAAGGGACAGAGCAAAATCAGACAAAAGGGACAGAGCAAAATGAAATAGAAGCCGGTGAAAAAAACAGAGTACTTTTTATCAGCGGTAAATCAGACAGTTACGAATATGATGCAAATGCTCTTAAAGCCATGGCGTTCTTTAAACAAAAGAATTATGAAGTTGCGGTTATAAGTAATTGTGTTTATTCTCTTGTAACAAACAGCGGGTATGCGGATCGAGTTTATCTGGAATGTCCTAATGCTGAAAACATAATGAACGTGGTTTTGAAAGAAAAACCAGAAGCTGTTTATCTTACTTTTGCCGGCGAAGAGGCTTTAGAACTTTCTTCTTTCCTGGAGCAGCAGGCTCTTAAATTACCTGGTACAAATACAGCGGGTAAAAAAATTGCGGAAAATCTTGGTAATTTGCCACAGAACTGCCAGGTTCAGACATATGCCTCTGTTGATGTTTTGACGGACACAAAAAATATTCTTATTCCTGCCATTATAGAACAACTGCCATTTGGACAAAAACAGGATCAGAGAATTTCAGCATATCCATTATGGACGATTTCTGATGTTATTAGAGATAAAATCATAAAACAGGCTTTTGCAATTGCTCAAAAAATCAATTTGAAAGGTGTTTTCAACATTGAATTTGCCATCAGCAATAATACTTTATATGTAAAAAAGGTTAGCCCATTTGCTTCAAAGCAGCTGCCTTTTGTTTGCGCCGTTACAAAAATGCCGGTTGTGGAATTATGTTGTGAACTGCTTAATGGTGCTTCCCTTGCATCTTTAGGTTACGGTGCCGGTGTTTATAAGCTTCCTGCCTGCAATTTTGTTCGTGCAAGCTTTGCTTCTGGTGCAGTGAACGGGGAATATGTAACATATACTGGATCTGGTAATTCCAGAAAATCCGCTTTGTATAAAGCTTTGCTTGGTGCAGATTATTCTGTTGAAAAACAAGGTTCCGTTTATTTTAGACTTTCAGAACAGCAGTTATTCGATCTTCCTGGTTTGGCAAAGGATTTTATTCAGCTTGGATATAAACTTTATGGAAAAAAGACAAATGTAAAGCTGATTAAAGATTTTGGTATGGAAGCTGTTTATGCGGAAAATCCATGCAGCATGCCAGAACCTCCTGTTTTCGTAATTGGCGAAGAAAACCTTACAAAAGGGACAGAGCAAAATCAGCAAACCCCAGGTTTTTCAAATGTGGAACTTGTAAAAGAACTGCTTGCTGCTATTAAAGCTGATTACAGTGTTGAAAATCTTGAACTTATTGATTATGCACAGATTTCGGGTGCCAAAAGGTCCATTTCTTTTACAAAAATGGCCAGTATTGGTAACGATTTTATTGTAATAGATGGCGATGAAACAGAAGTTTCAAATATTCAGGATCTGGCAATAGAATTATGTAAACGAACTGTTTCTATTGGTGCTCAGTATCTTATAGTCATAACAAAAAAATCTGAAGATGTACCTTTTGTCAGACTTTATGATGCTTGTGGAAAAGAATGTATCTGTGCAAATGAAGCCTTAGGTGTAGCAGCCCGTTATTGTTATGAAAAAAACAAAAAAACTGAAGGTTCAAACTTTCAACTGGAAACCAGTAGCGGCATAAAAAATCTTATTTTGTATAAAAAGAATAATGTTGTTACTTCGGTTTGCCAGAAAATAGAAACTGTAACTCCAGATTGCGAAAACAAGCAGGTGTTTGCCGGAGGTATGAACTTAAACGGCACTTTTGTAAAAATGGAAAACGGCCACTGTGTTGTAAATTCCAACTTCCCAGATAAAATTGATATTGAAAAATATGGCCGAATGCTGGAAGAAGAACTGGATGACTACATGGAAACCGCCTATGAAGGCAAAAAGAAAGAGTGGCTGCTGCAGTTTATAAGTTTTGCCTCTGACGCAAATGTTCATATGCGTTGTTACAATAGGGACAGAGGAGAATTGCAGTCATCTGTAGAAGCCTCTTGCGCTGCAGTTGTTGCAGGTGTAATAAATGGATGGTGCAAAAAAGACCAGGACATTTTTGTTACTTCAAAAGGCGGAAAACTTACTGTAAGATATACAAATGACACTCTGTATGTTACAGGGGAAGTTCAGTCGGTTTATACAGGACAGATTTTAATTTAAAATACATCAACTATTAAACAGGAGACCCATATGGCAGTTATTACACAGAAAAGAGCAGATTATATTAGTTGGGATGAATATTTTATGGGAGTTGCAAAGCTTTCGGGCATGCGTTCAAAAGATCCTAATTCTCAGGTTGGAGCCTGCATTGTTGATGAAAACAATAAAATCCGTTCTATGGGGTATAATGGTTTTCCTCGTGGTTGTTCTGATGATGAATTCCCATGGAGTCGTGAAGGTGACACTCTTTCTACAAAATATGCTTATGTAACTCACAGTGAATTAAATGCAATTTTAAATTACCGTGGCGGTTCTTTAGAAGGCTGTAAAATCTATGTAACGCTTTTTCCTTGTAATGAATGTGCAAAAGCTATTATTCAGGCTGGCATTAAAACTGTAGTCTATGCAGAAAATAAATATGATGGAACCCCTTCTGTAGAAGCATCAAAAAAATTAATGAATGCTGCTGGAGTAAGATACTATCAGTATCAGCCAACTGGACGCCAAGTGAACTTTACATTGTAATACCAAAGAATATTCACTATAATGATTTCTATGTACAGACTCTACGTAGAAAGAAAGCCTGGTTTCGAAAACGAGGCTAAAAG
>JAKSTH010000099.1 GCA_024402655.1 Treponema sp.
CTCCCGACATTCTGGGTGTAAACCAGACGCTCGTACCATCTGAGCTAACTGCCCGATTGATATATTAATAATATACTTTTCTGTAATTTGTGTCAATATATTAAACTAGAAAAATATTAATTATTTACAAAATTATAGCTTAATTTTCCATTTTCTAGTTTTACAAGTCCTGCAAATTTACCTTCCGGAGTAAAAACACAACAAATAGATAAATCGGCAATTGCATCTATATACTCATTAAAATACATTTTTCTAATAGGTTTACCATTCATAAATGCAAATAAAACTTCATCATTCTTTAAATGAATAGGAACAAAACCACAGTCTATTGCAATTTCTTCATTTAATAATTTTATTTTTTCACAGACTTCTTTTTTTATTAAAACATCAGCAGGAGTTTCCACATATTTTTGACCGGGAACTTTTTTCATTTCTTGTTTTTCTGCTTCCTTCATTAGATATTCGTTTTCCAGTTTTAAGGCGTTTTCAATATTGAATTCATTTAATAAAGAAAAACCTGCACTGTCTTCTATGCAAAAATTTCCAACTTTAGTTCTAAATAAACCAGAAAGATAACCAGAACTACCACAATCATTAGCAATATCTCTGGCAAGGGCACGGATGTAAGTTCCTTTTGAAACTGTAAAGTCAATTAAACAAGATTCCACAAATCCTTCGCTGTTACATTTTACTTCAAGTATTTTCGAATCAAAAACAGTAATCTTTCTTTTAGGTATTTCTACACAGTTCCCTTTTCTGGCAAGATCGCTTGCTCTTTTTCCATTTACATGAATGGCAGAAAAAGATGGTGGAGCTTGCAATAAATCCCCTCTAAATTTTTCAACTGATTTTTTTAAGTCCTCTAAAGAAGGCAAAGCAGATTCTTTTACTGTTTTACCAGTATATTCCAAAGTATCAGTTTCTTTTCCAAAACTAATAACTGCTTTATAAGATTTATTAAATTCTGTGATGTTTGAAACAAGACGGGTATATCGGCCAGTACACACAACAAGAAGCCCCTGTGCAAAGCTGTCTAAAGTTCCTGTGTGACCAACTTTATTTGTATTAAGTGCTTTTTTTACATTAAAAAGGGAAGAAAATGATGTTATTCCCGGTGTCTTTGTTAAAAGTACAATTCCGTCCATATTTTCTTCCCCTTTATATTTTTTATTCGTTATCTGATTTTTCCTGGCTTTCTTTTTCCAGTTCGTTCAATTTCTGAACCATTTTGAATCCTTCTTTCATTCCTTCATCTACAATAAACTGTAATTTTGGAAACTGACGGATTCTCAATTTCTTTGCAATTTCTCTTTGAATAAAACCGGCTGCAGCGTTAAGTCCCGAAACACCATTTTTCAACTGATGGTCAGTTAAAAATGTTGAAACATAAACTTTTGCATAACCTAAGTCAGAAGTAACTTCAACTCGGTTTACACAAAGAAAAGTTGAAACGCGGGGATCTTTTACATCCCCACGGAGAATTAACTGGGAAATTTCGTCACGGAGCTGATCATTCAGTCTCTGTAATCTATACTGTCCCATTATTTATCCTCGTCTGTCTGACCAGTAACATTCTTTTTAGCCATTTCAGCCTGTTCTTCTGCAAGAGTTTTTCCAAGTTTCTTTGCAACTTCAATAACTTCGAATACTTCGAATTTATCGCCAACCTGAATATCCTGCCAGTTTTCAAGACCGATACCACATTCGTAACCTACGCTAACTTCTTTCGCATCATCCTTAAATCGTTTAAGAGAAGAAATCTTACCGGTAAATTTAACAATACCATCACGAATAAGGTTAACACTTGAAGATCTGCGAACAATACCTTCTGAAACAGAACAACCAGCAATAACACCAATTTTTGGAACTTTGAAAGTATCTCTAACTTCAACCATACCAATAACTTCTTCTTTAGTATCTGGCTGCAACATACCTTCCATAGCCTGCTGAATTTCTTCAACACACTTGTAAATAATGTTGTATTTTCTGATTTCTACACTTTCCTGTTCTGCCAAAGCTTTTGCTTTTGGTGTTGGACGAACATTAAAGCCGATAATGATTGCATTACTGTCAGCTGCTGCCAATGTAACATCTGATTCATTAATAGCACCAGCACTTGAATGAATAACAGAAAGTCTGATTTCTCTTGTAGAAAGTTTTTCCAAAGAAGATTTAAGAGCTTCTGCAGAACCCTGTAAGTCTGCTTTGATAATAACTTTAAGTTCATTAACTTCTTTATCTTCAATATCTTTATACAATGTATCAAGTGAAGTTTTCTTAACAGCCTTAGCAGCTTCAAAACGTTTAAGTTCCTGGCGTTTTGCAGAAATAGCACGAGCTTCTTTTTCAGATTCTGGAACCTGGAATGGGTCCCCTGCATTTGGCATTTCTTCCATACCAAGAACTTCTACTGGAGTTGAAGGACCTGCTTCCTGAATTCTCTTACCACGATCATCAAACATTGCACGAACGCGACCAGAATAAATACCAGCAACAAATGGATCACCCTGTTTAAGTGTACCACGCTGGATAATAACTGATGAAACAACACCACGTCCCTGGTCAACTCTAGATTCAAGTATTTTACCTTCTGCACGACATTCACAGTTAGCTTTTAATTCAAGCATTTCAGCCTGTAAAAGAATTGCTTCAAGAAGATCATCAATACCTTCTTTTTTCAAAGCAGAAATGTGAACATACTGAGTGTCTCCACCCCATTCTTCTGGAGTAAGACCAAGTTCTGAAAGCTGTGTCTTAACTCTATCAGGATTTGCATCTGGTTTATCAATTTTATTTACTGCAACAATAATAGGAACTTTTGCATCTTTAGCATGAGCAAGAGCTTCCAGAGTCTGAGGCATTACACCATCATCTGCAGCAACAACAAGTACAACAATATCTGTTACCTGAGCACCACGAGCACGCATCATAGTAAATGCTTCGTGACCTGGTGTATCAAGGAATGTAATTTTTCCTTTTGGAGTTGTAACTGAATAAGCACCAATAGACTGTGTAATACCACCAGCTTCACCAGCTGCAACATTTGCATGACGAATAGCATCCAAAGTTTTTGTTTTACCATGGTCTACGTGACCCATTACAGTAACAATTGGAGGTCTAATTACAAGTTCTACACCGTCATCGGCTTCACTTTCAATAACAGTTTCATCATATAAAGAAACAATATGAACTTCACAACCATATTCTGCAGCAAGCAATGAAGCTGTATCAGAGTCGATTGACTGTGTAATTGTAACCATCATACCAAGTGACATTAATTTTCCAATTACTTCACTTGCTTTAAGGTTCATTTTTCTAGCCAAATCTGAAACTGAAATTGTTTCCATAATATCAATTTCTTTTGGAACAACGCTGGCAGGAGTTTCAACTTTCTTTTTCTGTTCAAAGAATTTGTCGTCGAACTGCTCTTCGTCTTTTCTGTTATAAATCTGTTTTTTACCTTTATAAGCAGCTTTTTTACCAGGTGTTCTTGAATTGTCAATTGGTAAAGGAGCTGGAGCACCCATTCCACCGCCTACACGAGGTCTGAATCCACCCTGTCCACCATTGCCTGGACGATTCTGGAATCCACCATTTCCGCCCTGACGATTCTGGAAATTACCACCAGTGTGACCATTTCTATTATTAAAGCCACCCTGACGATTCTGGTTGTTATTATCTCTTTCACGGTTCTGATAACTCTGGCGAGCCTGAGCACCATTGAATCCGCCACCTTCTCTATTATAAGGTCTGTTACCCCCCTGACCATTACGGTTATAACCATTCTGACCATTGCGGTTAAAACCACCCTGTCTAGGTTTATCTGAAAGATTTCCGGCTTTTACATTTGGACGAGAAGGATTTAATTCAAATGTAGTTCTTCTGTTTTCAGGTCTTTCATTTTTCTGACCCTGATTATAAGAAGAGTTTCCTTCTGGTCTGTTTCCTTCAGGTTTCTTTGTTTCTGCAGCTGGCGCAGAATTATTTGATTCATCCTGTTTTTTAACAATTGGATGAACATCTTTTTTCTGACCGTCAGCAGGAACTTTACCTGCGTTGTTCTGTACAGGAACAGGCTTCTTTTTAACAACAACTACCTTTTTCTTTTCAGGTGCCTGTGTTTTAGAAGCATTCTGAGTTTCCTGCTGTTTTTTGTGAACTACAAATTCGGGCTTTTTTTCTAATTCTTCAGCCATTATTTTCCTATTCCTCATCCTCTGTAAATTCGAATTCTACACCACAATTTGGACAATGTGTCATATCCAAAGTGATTTTTGCACCACATTCAGGACAGAAGTATTCTTCTTCATCTGATGCTTCTTCAGCAGCAGGTTCCTGTGCAGCAGCAGTATCTTCTGTAGTTTCTTCATCATCTACAAATTCTACATTTTCATTTATAAGCTGATTAATCTTATCAAGTGCTTCTGTTGAAACACCTTCAATTGAAATTGATCCAGCATCATAAGCTTCAACAAACTGTTCAATCTGTTCAATACCATTTGCTTTAAGAAGTTCTGCAATTTCTACATCAACTCCTGGCAATTCTGCAACAGTTGTAATTTCATCATAAGATTCAGCATCATCATTAAACAATGCATGTGCATTCTGTACTGTGTTGAATGCTGAAAGATCCAGTTCTGCAGCCTGTTCAACAGTTTTAACATCAATGTTCCAGTCACAAAGTTTATTTGCAAGACGAACGTTCTGTCCCTGTCTACCAATTGCTAAAGAGAACTGTGATTCTTCTACAATTGCCAAAGCCTGGCGTTTTTCAGCATCTGTAATAATTACTCTGTTTACCTGAGCTGGTGAAAGAGCATTCTTAATGAATACTGTTGGATCAGAATCCCATTTCAACACATCAATTTTTTCGTTCAAAAGTTCACGAATTACATTCTGAATACGAACACCTTTTAAACCTACACATGCACCAACAGGATCTACTTCTTCGCGTTTTGAATAAACAGCAATCTTAGTTCTGTAACCAGCATCGCGAACAATCTTTGTAATTTCTACTGTACCATCTGCAATTTCTGGAACTTCTTTTTCAAGAATAGAACTAACAAGTTTTGGATCGCTTCTTGAAAGAACAAGCTGAAGTCCTGATGATGTTTTTTTGATGTCTACGATAAGAGACTTAATACGGTCATTCTTTTCGTAGTATTCAAGTTTAGACTGATATTTAACTGGCAATACACCTTCGAGTTTTCCAGCATTTCCTAAATCTACATAGATGTTGCCGTTTCTTTCTCTCTGGTAATAACCAATGATAATTTCACCAATCTTGTCTTTATATTCATTGTAAAGTGAATCTTTGTAAGTTTCATTTAAGCCCTGGTGTGCAGTCTGTTTACCAGTTGCAACTGCAGAACGATCAAATGTTTTTGGATCTTCGAGAATATCAATCTCGTCACCTTCTTCAATTTCATCACCAGCAAGATTTCTTGCTTCTTCAAGTTCAATTTCTTTTACAGGATCATAAACACCGTCAATTACAACTTTACGTGAAAAAATAGAAACATCAGACATATCATCGTTGAATTTTACGATTGCATTTTCATCTGTTCCGTATGTTCTTTTATAAGCAGCTTTAAGAGCTCTTTCAATTGTCTGCCGTACTGAATCTTCAGAATAACCTTTTTCTTCGATCAGCTGGCGAATTGCATCTGCCATTTCTGACATTTTGCAGCCTCCCAATTATTTTGATATAAATTTTGCTTTCGCGATATTTTCAAAAAGTTCAGTGAAAGTTTCACCACTCTCTTTTTCCATAGTAACCGATTTGTCATCGGCAGAAATAATTTTTCCACCAATCCAATCTGTAATTTCTTTATCCCAAACACGAACATTGCGTCCTACAAATACAGAAAATTCTGCCGCATTTTTTATGTTGTGCTCAATACCAGGACTTGTAAGTTCCATTGTTGTATCTTCTGTTCCAAGCAATTCTTCCAAACGAGGAAGAAGAACTCTGTGAACCTTTGCACAATCATTAACACCCATATTTTCATCTGGATTTACTGTAGTTACAATCGCAGAAATCTTTGTGATTGTTTGAGCAGGGATAATTTTTAAATCTACAAGTTTGTATCCAAGTCCTTCTACAAGAACTGCACATTCCTTGTAATATTTAATACTGCTGTAAGCTGTATATTCCATCAGTTTCCACCACAAATAAAAAGGACCCGAGAGCCTCGAGTCCATTTAATGATTAAATTAAAATGTACATACTAAATATATAGATTTACCAATTTTTTGTCAATATATAGTAGAAATGTAACTAATTATTAAATTAGTAGCTGGAAATTAATAAAGAAAAAAGAAATACTCTTAAATAACTGTTGTTTAATTTTGTAACTTTCCATGAACCTTCAATTCTTTCCAGTTCCATAATTGTTATTTCTTTTTCAATTTGTCCATCTTTTTCATATTCAACGCCAAAATTAACAACAGCAGAATTATCATCTTCTAAAGTGATTCTAGTTAATTGATTAAGAAGCAAAACATTTTTCACTTCGCCATAATCTTTAAAAGTATTAATTTCTGCCTGCATCCCTTCTTCTTCTATTTTTCCGTCTTCAGAAATAACAGCATATTTTTTATAGTTTTTATCCCCTTTCAGGTAAGAAATAATAAAAGCAGTTGCAACGTCTTCAAGTTCTACAGGATTTTTTGCAGGTTTTGTATCTTTATTAATTTCTGTAGATTCACCTAACAAATCCCAGGAAAATTCTTCTAAAAGGGGTTCTGTCATCATGTTAATAAAAAGTAATAATTCTTCATCAGAAATTTCTTCATCATCTTCTTCAGAAGACCAGTAATCATCATACTCATCTGCCCAGTAATCATCATCTTCAATCAGCGGAAAGGAATTATAATCTTCTACAGAATCATCATTGTATGAAGGAACTGTAGTACCAGTTTTTTTATCATCTTCCCACCAATCCTGTTCCCACCAGCCGTAGTAGCAGTCTTCATCTCCATCTATAAGCCAGGAAACTCCGCTGTAAGGATCATATTCATATGCTGAAGTAAATTTTAAATAATCGTACTCATCTGAAGCGTCGTTCACATAAGAAGATAAAGACATTACTAATCCACATTCGCCGCAAACATATAATGCTTCTGGATTTGAATTTGTAAATGCAGATGCATTAATTTCTGCTTCATCCCAGAAAAAAGCTGCCTGTAGATTAGGTAAATTACTGCAAACCCCGGCTGTAATATTTTCACCAAGGAATTTTCCAAAATACACCCAGTAAAGATTTTTATGTCCCGCAAAACAGTTGATTGGAAGAAGAATTCTGTTTCCATCAAAATCTAGAAGATATGATGATTCTGAAATATCAACACAATAGTACTTTTCCGGATGTTCAACAATCTGAGTTTTAATAACTGAAAAATTGTTTACTGATTGAATGCCATCAAAATAAATATAATCAAATGGACCTGTAAACTTTAAGGAAGACCCATTTATAAATAAATCATGCAGTTTTTCTATCATTCTGTACTGAAAAAATTCTTCATCCAACTTAGAAAAATCAAAATCTTCCGCAAAATTAATGGAATAATTTTGGCCTTTTTCAAGAGAATCAAATACATCGTAAATATTATCTGTATTTACATTAAAAACCTGAAAATTCTGTGCAAAAAGATTTGCGGTAAAAAGAAATACAGAAAGAATAAAAACTGCAATTTTTTTCATTGATTAATATCCCCTATTTTACAACTATGCTGCCATCTTTAATCTGAGCAAACTTTGTGTATCCCTGTTTTTCCAGCATATCAAATTGAGGACCTGGTTTCTTTGCTTTTTTAAGTACAGAAACATTGAATGATTCACGAAGTTTTTCAGCTTCTGCCATTACCTGAACAAAACTGATAGAATCATCATAAAGGAATGCACATTTTTCTTTTGCCCCAGGAATCTGATACTTCTGATCCAAAAGAATGGAACAAATGCGTTCAAAACCAATACTGAATCCTACTGCTGGCACCTGCTGACCAAT